>JBGQIG010000256.1:0-5013 GCA_041498365.1 Terriglobia bacterium
ACCTGCTTTCCATTGGCCTCAACCGGGGGCATCTCCAGGGTCCAGCCCAAGCCGTAGGTCAGTGTGAACGTGGGCTTCATATGCCAAGTGTCGCTGAAGTAGAAGTTGTAATAGGGAATGGTGCTCTCATCGGATGCCGGGGTGAGCGGGTCATTCAACGTCAACGTGGGGCCTTTGCGGGTGTAAGCGACTTGCGTGATGTTCGTCATGCCCAGGACCATGCCGTAGTCGCGTGACCACGCCCCTGCAGGCACACCTGCAGGTTGAAAGCCCGTCATGTTGACTCCGCCGGAGCTGGTGTCCGTGATACCCATCAGATAAACAGGATAATAGTTAATCCCGCCGCCGTTGTCGGTGCGCTGGTGAGCGTTCCAGTTGCGCTGATAGGTTCCGCCAAACTGAAACATGTGGTTGCCCTTCAACCATGTCGCGTCATCGCGAAACATGTGGTCCTGGCCATTCCAGAAGCGGGTACGCACGCTCTGCGTGTTCACGTTGTACGGGGCGAGCACCTGGATGCGCTGTTCGCCCAAGGGTTCCAGGGCTCCGCCCAACCCATCAATCTGCGGCGGAGCACCGAAGGTGGACCACGACCAATAGTTGCGCAGATAGCTGTAGTGGAAGTCGTTGGTGAAGTTACTGGTGACGTTGGTGGTCAGCCCGGCGGCAAGGAACCACGGCATCTGCGGACGGCTCGACAGGGAAGTGATCCCGTTTGCACCGAGGAGCGTCTGATTGTCCACGGTGCGCACCAGTTTAAAGTAGCGGTAGCTGCTCATGAAATGCCACTTGGAGCCGAAGTCGTGGTCCAGGCGGGCAACACCGAAGTTGCTGGACTGTGGAACGGCCATGTTGGACCTGAATCCGCCAATGTTGCCGACTCCACCTGCCATGTCGCAGCGGGACTGCCCGCACGAGGTTTCATTGGGCAGCGGCATGGTCGACCAGAGCTGCTGCATAATGGGACTCATGCCCAGGCCGCGCGGGTCCAGGGTAGTTCCGGTTCCGGGATAGACGACGGAATTGAAGGTTACCGGTCCCGGGTTCAGGTTGTAGTAGGTGTCATTGAAAAACAGAAGTCCCAAGCGCATGGAATCGCTTGGTACGATCCTTTCCACAGTCTCAGAGTTCGGCCAGCGGAGGCCCTCATAGTTGGCGAAAAAGTAGGTCTTTCCGCCCCAAAAGTCCTTGGGAATGATGGGTCCGCCGCCGGCGATGCCAAAGCGGCTGAAATGGTAGCTGGGGATGGGCGCGCCCGTTGCGTTATTGTCGTAGGTGTTGGCGTTAAAATTATTGTCCAGATACGTCTCGTAAGCCGTGCCGTGCCAGCTTTTGCCCCCGCGCTTGGTCACCATGGAGACCTGGGCGCCGGCCGAGCTATTGAAGTCCGCGGTCTGGTTGGTGGTGCCAACCCTGAACTCCTCAATGCTGTCCGTCGGAGTCGGCAGCACGCCGGTGGGCCCGCCACCCGCATTACCAGTGACGGCACCGACGATCAGGCCGCCCGTGGTGTCACCGGCAAAGCTGGGGGTGTAGATGTTCATCGAGCCGTCCATGTCGTTGGTGTTCTGGCCGCCATCGAGGGAGAAGGAGTTCTGGTCATAGACTGCTCCGGCCACGCTACCATCGGGCGCGACGCCCGGCTGCAGAGTAACGAAGGTGCTGGCATCATGGCCTATGCTGGGTAGCGAGGAGAGCATGATGCCTGTGACCGTGTTGCCCACCGTGGCGTTCATGGTCTGCAGCTCGGCGCCTGTCTCCGCGGTGACCGTGACGGTCTCCGTGACCGCGCCAACCTCCAAAGTGAAATTGAGCGTGAGGGTTGCGCCGACGCTCACCTTCTGATTGGCGAGCTTCGAAACGCGGAAACCTGTCTTGCTTACCGTAAGGTTGTAAGTCCCTGGCGGAATGTTGGCGAGGACGTATCGCCCGGTCTCGTTGGCTGTTGCCGTCCGCTCAGTGCCGAGCGTGATGTCGGTGAGGGTGACCGTCGCATCGACAACAGCACAGCCCGACGAGTCCATAACTGTTCCAATAATAGACCCAGTACCGGCCCCCTGTGAATATAAGGCTGTCGGAGTTACCGCAAACAGACAGAACAAAGCAACCACCAGTAGAACCCCTCGCTTATTTAACATTCGACTACCTCCTGATAAGGCCGCAATGGCCCCCGAAAGTCCAGATACCTTGATTTGTGAACAACTTAGAAACCCTGAAGACCATGATTTCGAGACTCCCCATAGAGCAAACAATCCCCGACCCTCATTACTTGAGCCAACATTGAGGCAAATCCCCTGCCACATGATCCCAAAACCGCAAGACCTATTGATTGTGTAAATTACCCGCCACTTATCTAAGGCTGAGATAATTTTTATCTATGCCAGACCATATTTCCCTACGAAGTTTCATAGATAATTCTCAGTCCTCTCTCACATTTCAAAGCCAAAGATCTCATTTCAAAGCCAAAGATCTCACAGTGGTCACCACGATTGGCCATAGGCTAAACGGCAATCGCTTCAACTTGGGATAGGGCAACCATTTGTAACCACAAGAATCTATGCGGGCTATATAGTGCGGTCAGAAGACTTTGTCAACATCTATTTAGTGTTTTCTACTACAGAAACTTTATATCAGCTGTATCTAAATCCAGCGCTTCTTATTTCTCCGGCGCTGCTTCACGCCTTTGACTGTCTGCGGCAGCGAAGACTGGCTGTTCAATACTACTAGGACGGGTTCTTCGAGGGGGCGCTAGAATTCCCTGGGGCAGGCCCAAGCACACTTATACCCGGGGAGATTCATGGTAAGAGCCCGAAGCTTCGCTGGCGAAGTGGCCTAATAGACCGTGCGGCCGCCAACGACGGTGCGGAGGACACTCGTCTTAGTGTACTGCGAGGGTGGAACCTTGGTTAAATCGTTAGAGAGGATGATGAAGTCGGCGTATTCCCCCGCTTTGAGTTCACCCTTCTTCCCTTCCTCGAATTGCGCGTAGGCGGCGCCGGAGGTGTAAGCGCGGATGCAATCCTCGAGCGAGATCTTCTCCTGGGGCTCCCACCCGCTCTTTGGGCCGCCCTCGGGGCGTTCGCGCGTGACACAAGCGTAGAGACCGCGGAACGGGCTGATGGGCTCGACGTCGTAGTCCGTGCCAAACGCCAAGCGGACACCATTCTTTTGCATGGTGGCCCAGGCGTACGCACCTTTGATGCGGTCCCGCCCAACGCGATCTTCGGCCCAGCGCATGTCCGTGGTCTGATGGGAAGGCTGCATCGAAGCGATCACGTTCAGCTTGGCAAAGCGCGGAAAATCTTCGGGCGCGACGAGCTGCGCGTGCTCGATGCGGTCGCGGCGGTCGCGCGGACCGTTGGCTTTGGCGACCGCTTCGAAAACATCCAACGCAATGCGGTTGGCGCGATCGCCGATCGCGTGGAAAGCAAGCTGGAACCCGGCTTTATCGCGAGCAATGGCCATCGTCCGTAATTTTTCGGGATCGTTCGTGAGGATGCCGCTCGTGGAAGGATCATCGGAGTAAGGCTCCAGCAGGGCGGCGGTGCGCGAACCCATCGCGCCATCCACAAATGCTTTCAGCGCGCCGGTCTTGAGCCACGGATCCGTCGTACCGCCCTGGGCGCGCAGATTCTGCAAATCGTTCAGCGGCATGTTAAACGGCAGCCACTCGGTGATGCGTACGGTGAGTTTGCCTTCCTCTTTCATTTGCCGAAAGACTTGATATTCATCTTTCAGTTGCCGGAACATCTTGAAATCTTCCCAGTCCGAATAGTCCTGGACCGAAGTGATCCCGTTCCTGGCCAAATTCTCGAAAACAAGGTCGATGCCCTTGCGGCGCTGCTCGGGCGATGGATCTGGAATCCTTACTTTCACCAGGGACATCGCCGCATCTTCTTTCAGCATTCCCGTGGGCTCACCCCGGCCGTCGTGTTCGATCTCACCACCCGGAGGATTGGGCGTGTACTTGTCGATCTCGGCGTGCTGGAGCGCGAGCGAGTTCGCGACGGCAACGTGACCTGAAATGTGCGTGAGAATGACGGGATTCTTCGGAGCGACGGCATCAAGCTGCTGGCGGTTCGGAAATTTTTGTTCGGGCCACATGGTGTGGTCCCAACCGCCGCCGGTGATCCACTCGCCTTCTTTGTGCTGCGCAACGGCGTCGGCGACGCGCTTCTGCAGCTCTTCGACAGAAGGCACGCCTGTGAGCGGCACGGCGAGAATGTCCGCCGCAGCGCCTCCGAGGTGTACGTGGGCATCGTTGAAGCCTGGCATGACGAACTGGCCTCGGAGCTGAACGGTTTCCACGCCTTCCTGGACTCCGCCGCAATCGAGCAGGACGTGGTCCATTTTACCGATGCAGCTGATCTTTCCGTCAGAAACGGCCATGGCTTCGGCCCAGGGCTGCGCCGGTTCGTTCGTGTAGATGCGGCCATGGACGTAGTAGGTCGTGTGCGCACCCCGTTGCTCCGCGCGGGCTTTCGCGTGAAATAAAGCAACGGTTGCAAGTGCAGCGAGAGAAAAACCTCCAGCGAGAAAAATGAGGCGAGTCACTTTGTTCTTCAACGGGATTTCTCCTCTGCCATTCCGGAAACTCCGAGGACCGTAAGAAGCGCGCGCTGCAAGCCGGCTTCCCGGCCCGCGGAATCGTACCATTCCTGCAGCGAATGGGCCCCGCCGCCATTGCCCCCCGCGCCTATGGAAATAGCATCGATTCCCAGGGAGAGCGGAATATTCGCGTCCGTGGAAGAGCGCTCGACACGGGATTGATTGCTGACGAAATCATCCGCGGCACGAAGCGCGGCGAGCAGCGGCGAATCGGCGGCCAGTTCGCCCCCGGGACGGCTGCCAAGCAGGTCCACCTTCCACTCCAGCTTGCCTTTCGAACGGTCGCGCGCGGACTCCATCTCGTCGCGGACTCCGGCGGCAATGCATTCGCGCAGCGCGGAATCGAGGCGCACGAGTTCGTCCTCGCTCTCGGAACGAATGTCGACTTTGATGCGCGCCTCGTGG
>JBGQIG010000257.1:0-5013 GCA_041498365.1 Terriglobia bacterium
GCCTTCTCGACTTTCTCCAGCGCAATTTTTTCGGCGGCGTAGTCGGTCGTGCCAATTTTGTCGGTGCCCTTGAAGGCCATGTGTTCGAACATGTGCGCCATGCCGGTCTGGCCCATGGGATCCTGAACGGAGCCGACATCCACATGGGTGTAGAAGGAGAAAACCGGCGCCTCCGGGCGATCACAAATAATGACGGTCAGCCCGTTGTTCAGCTTCTTGACGGTAATCTTTTTTTCGAAGGAAGCCAGGTCTTGCGCCATGGCGAGAGCGGAAAGTGCCAGAAGCATCGCCAGAGACTTGAGTACGCGGTATTTCATTGGACCTCCACTGCGGTTGGACAGCATGACGGGAAGAACTTGAAGTTACGTGGCGGGAAGGGAAGTTGTCAAACCGGCCTGGCTATTGGTGAGTGTCCTAAATTCGAGAACCACGAAGGGCGCGAAGTTTCACGAAGGTGGTGGCGCCCGATTGGACAATAGCGACTCTCAGGCTTCAAACACCCACTTCCCACCCACCATGGTTCGCAGAATGGGAATGTTGATCAGATCGAGCGGGTCAACTTTGAAGGGATCACGCCCAAGTACCACCAGGTCTGCCAGCTTGCCGGGCTCAATGGACCCCTTCAGGTTCTCCTCATAAGACGCGTAGGACCCGTTCACGGTGCCGACGCGGATGGCTTCTTCCACCGTGATCTTCTGCTTCGGGCCCCATACATTGCCTTTGCTGTCAGTGCGCGTGACTTCGGATCGCAATGCCATCATGGGTTCGAACGGGCCAGGCGGATAGTCAGACGCCTGGGTCGGACGGATGCCGGCATCAATGAAACTGCGGAGGGCGAACATGTGGTTCACGCGTTCCGGCCCGTACTCTTTCATCTTTTCGCCGTGATAGTAAGCATAGGTGGAAAAAGGCGTGGGGATCGCGCCCAGGGCCTTGATCCGCTGGACGAGCGAATCGTTCACTACGGTGCAATGCTCCAGGCGAAAGCGCGGATCGCGGCGAGGCACCTCATGCTGCAGGCGTTCGTAAACCCGCAAAGTCGTATCGATCGCTACGTCACCGTTGGCATGTGTGCCCAACTGCCAGCCTGCTTCGTGGGCTTTGCGCGCTACCCGGTAAAGCTGTTCTTCGTCCGCGACCAGGATGCCGAAGTCATTGGGCCGGCCGATATAGGGTTGCGAAAGCCTAGCGGTGCGCTCGGAAATGGAGCCATCACAGAGCATCTTCATTGCACCGACCCGCACCCATTCGTCTCCCAGTCCGGTCCGGATGCCTGCCGCGAGCATCTGGTCAATGAACTGATGCCCGATCAAACAGTACACCCGGAAAGACAGCTCACCCGCTTCCCGTGCCTCCTGGTAGGCGCGCAAGTCGTCGGGCGTGCCAAAAGCGTCGCCGACGGAAGTGACGCCGGTGCGCGTCATCATCTTCGAGATCAGCTTCACGCCTTCTCGCCGGTCGGAGGGGGTGAAGTTGGAAGGGATAAGCTGCTGGAACCCGGTCTTGGCGTTTTCGCGGATGTGTCCATTGAGGCGTCCCGTAACTGGATCGTGATCGTATTTGCCACCCGGAGGATCGGGTGTGTTCTCGTGCACCTTCACCATTTTCATGGCCAGCGAGTTCACCCACGCCGTATGTCCGCCGCGGTGCTCCACGAACACAGGATGATCGGGAACCGCGCTGTCGAGGTCGGCGAGCGCCAGGGGACGGCCGTCGGAGGTCTTGGTATCGTCGTACTTGAACCCAAGCACCCATTCGCCGGGAGGAGTCTGGGCCGCGCGTTTCTTCAGTGCGGAAAGAATGTCGGCAATCGAGCGCAAGTCGCAGTCCACCATGCGCAAATGGCCAAGACCGGCTTCGGCGGGATGGGTGTGCGCATCGATGAAGCCAGGCAACATTGTGTTACCCGCGAGGTCGATCTTGGTCGCTCCGCCGGCAGCCAGGGCAAGCACTTCGTCGTTGGACCCCACGGCCAGGAATCTTCCGTTGGAGATCGCCACCGCCTGCGCCCGGGACTGGCGCGCGTCTACGGTCCAGATATTTCCATTGTGAAGAATGAGGTCTGGTTCCGTGCGCTCGAGCGGGAGAAGGGCTAATGTACTCAGCGATCCGAGTCCACACAGAAATTCTCGGCGTGTTCTAGACATGCTTGTGCTCCATCCCCGAGGAAATCGGCATCCAAGCAGAGACGCCCGCCGGGGAGCGCCACTATACTAAACGGCGTTCGTTGGTTCCACCCGCTCGACGGCAGAGAATCAGGAGAATACGGCGTGAGCAGTTCGGCGGTGGTTGATATTCTGGACAAGCAATTGAAATTGTCGAACCTGGACAAGGTCCTGTATCCCGCGACTGGCTTCACCAAGGGACAGGTGATCGACTACTACGCCCGCATCGGCCCTGTCCTTGTGCCCCATCTGAATGGGCGGCCTCTGACGCTCAAACGCTATCCGAATGGCGTGGACAGCGAATATTTCTTTGAGAAGAACGCCACCGCGCATCGCCCTGACTGGATAGAAACCGCGCCCATCTGGAGTGAGGGTAACCGGCGCAACGTCAACTACATTCTGGCCAACGATCTGGCCACACTGGTCTGGGTGGCCAACCTAGCTGCCATTGAGCTACACCCTTCACTTTCGCTGGCGAAAGATATCAGTTGTCCCACCATGATGGTGTTTGATCTCGATCCCGGGTCGCCCGCGAACATTGTGCAGTGTGCGCAGGTCGGCGTGTGGTTGAGAGAAATCTTCGAGCACTTCGGCTTGCAAAGCTTCCCCAAGACCTCCGGTTCCAAGGGGCTGCAGATTTACGTTCCCCTGAACACGCCAACCAGTTACGACGTCACCAAACCATTTGCCCACGCGCTCGCTCGATTGCTGGAAGACCAGCACCGCGAGCTTGTGGTTTCAGATATGAAGAAGGAATTGCGCAAAGGCAAAGTGCTGGTGGACTGGAGCCAGAACGACGCGCATAAAACCACGATCGCAGTGTATTCGTTGCGGGCGCGCGAGCATCCCACGGTTTCCACGCCGGTGAAGTGGGAGGAAGTCGAGTATCTGCTGAAGAAGAAAGATGCGACGTTGCTGGTATTCGAAGCCGGCCAGGTCATCAAGCGTGTAGAGAAAATGGGAGACCTGTTCGAGCCAGTCCTCACTTTGAAGCAGAAGTTGCCGAAGTTGGGCGGAATTGAGGAGGCCTCCGCGTCTGCCGACGCGGGATTGGAGATGGCGGCGCAGGCCGAACCGCAAGCGCGCAATAGGAAGAGCGCGGTCAAACTGGACAGGAAGGATAGCGCGGCAGGAAAAAAGAGAAAGCTATAATCGGCCGAAGGTAAGATATGGCGCAACTCTACGTGGGCACTTCGGGATGGGCGTATCCCAGCTGGAAGCCGGCCTTTTATCCCGCCAAGCTTCCGCAGAAGAATTTTCTGCAGCATTACGCCACCCAACTCAATACTGTCGAGGTCAACTTCACCTTCCGGCAGCTCATCAAAGAAAGCACTGCCCAGAAATGGATCACTGAAACGCCCCCAGGCTTCCGCTTCGGGGTGAAGGCCCACCAGGTCATCACGCACATTAAGCGGCTTAAGGGGACCGCCGATTTTGTGCCGCGGTTTCTGAGCACAATCGAGCCACTGGCCCGGGCGGGAAAGCTTGGTCCCGTGCTGTTCCAGTTGCCGCCAAACTTGAAAGCCGACGGAAAGCTGCTGGAGGAATTTCTTACCACCGTTCCCCGCGTGCTGCAGGCGGCATTCGAATTCCGGCATCCTTCCTGGTTTACGGATGAAATCTTTAGTTTATTGAGAAGCAGCAACCGGGCGCTTTGCGTAGCCGAGACCGAAGAGCGAACGACGCCCGATGTTGTAACCGCGGGCTTCTGCTACTACCGGTACCGCAAGCCTTCCTACACTGCCGACGAGCGCCGCGCTATGGTGGATCGAGTGCGTCAGCATCTCGCCCAGGGGCGAAATGTGTTCGCCTATTTCAAGCATGAGGAAACGCCGGAAGGCGCGCTGTATGCCGTGGAGATTTTGAAAGAGATTAACCACAGAGGACACTGAGGACACAGAGATTGGACAGGAACTGGTCTTCCTCTGTGTCCTCAGTGTCCTCCGTGGTTAATTCTCCCGTATACCCCTTGGCACTCTTCCCAGGGTCCGATAACGCGCATACTCTTCCTGTGTCTTCCGCAACCAACTCTCGCGTGCTTTACGGATTTCTCGATTATCTGAAGATCGAGAAAGGGCTGGCGCCTCTCACGGTCGCGGCCTACACCACGGACATCACGCAATTCGCAGGTTTTCTGGAAAGATATAAGCGAACTCTGCTCAGTGCCCGGCGCGATCACGTGCGCGGGTTCATCCAGCAACTGTTCGGTAATTCTGTGGACGGCCGGTCAGTTGGGCGCAAGCTCTCGGCGTTGCGCCACCTGTACCGTTATCTCCTGCTCGACAAGTTGATCGAGCACGATCCCACGTTGAATATCGACTCGCCGAAGCAGTGGAAGGTGTTGCCCAAGGCGCTGGCCCGGGACGAGATGGAAGCCATGCTATGCCGCCCGCGTCCGGCCTCCACTGGCAAGCAGGCGGAAGCGATTGCCTCGCGAGATCGAGCCATGCTCGAGGTCTTTTACGCTGCGGCCCTGCGTGTTTCGGAGATCGTCGGAGTCAAGCTCGAAGACCTGAAGCTGGACCTTGGGTACATACTGGTGCGCGGCAAGGGGGACAAGGAGCGAATCGTGCCCCTGGGGAAAGGCGCGCAGGAGGCGCTGACCCGGTACCTGAGACACTCGCGCCCAGTTCTCGCGAAAGGGAAGAGCTCCCCGCTTCTATTCCTCGGGCAAGGCGCCCGGAAGTTGACTCGGCAGCGGATCTGGCAGATGGTGCGCGCGGCTTCCACGGGCGCCGGGCGCAAAGCCAGCCCCCACATGCTGCGCCACAGTTGTGCCACCCACATGGTCGAAAACGGCGCCGACTTGCGCACCGTGCAGACCATCCTGGGCCACGCTGATATTTCA
>JBGQIG010000258.1:0-4975 GCA_041498365.1 Terriglobia bacterium
CGATTCTGCGGGTTAATTCGAGCAAGCGCGTCGAGTTCCGCTATCGCGGAGGGGATGTCACCGGAAGCGGCAAGGCAGTTCGCGAGATAGTAGTGCGAATCCTCGTGGTCGGGATTCATGGCCAGCGCTTCGCGGAACAGCAGAGCCGCTTTGGCAAAGTTCCGCTCTCGCTTCATGGCGTCCATGGCGCCATGCTGCTTGTCCCAGAACTGCACTAGAGCGGCTTTGTCGAGTTGGATCGACGCGTCGGCCTGGTTGACGTCGGCAGGATGCGGCGTGAAAGGTTTGGCTTCCCGCTCACCCTGAGTGATTTCCCAGATCTGATTCGCCCCAAGATTCGTCCAGGTCTCCATCCCGCCACGCAGCCAGCGCACTTCCAGGCGATCGATCTTGGTCGCTGCACCAAGCCCTATATGTACTCGGTGGCTATCCTGAGACAGGTAAGAAGAGCTGCCGACTGTACGGCGCAGCGGCATTCCGCCAAGCCACACTATCACTGTGGCGCCGTCGCCAAATCCCAGCGTGGATCCTGTCGGCGGGACGCGACTGTGCAGCCTGAACTCGGCCCAATTGCCTTGCGGGACGTCGTTTCGTAACAATCGCACGCCTTCTCCCTGGTCCACAATGGCAATGTCCATCGCGCCGTCATTGTTGTAATCAGCGACGGCAAGCCCACGGCTTACGTGTGGCTGAGACAAGGATCGATTCCAAGGTGCAAGGTCAGGGAAGAAACTGCCCTGGGAATTCCAAAACAGGAACGAAGCCATGGGAACCAGCTTACGAGGAGAGGCCTCCTTTTGTTCGAAGGTACTTCCGTTAGCAACGATGAGGTCAGGCCAGCCATCCGAGTCAAAATCGACAAAACTTGCGCCCCACCCGATTTCCTGCAACGAAGGCTGCCCGATTCCCATGTTGGCCGCCACGTCCGTGAAGTGCAACTCGGATCCGTTGGGCATTCCTTTCTGCTCGGAAAGCAGTGACTGATACAGTGCAAACCCCTGCGCGACCCAATGCGAAATGAACAGATCGTCGTCACCATCGCGGTCGAAATCTCCTGCGGCCAGGCCCATGGAGCCGCGGTACTCCTCAACCCAGGCACTTCTGCCGGCATCGACGAAGGTCCCGTGACGGTTCAGATACAGCTTGTTCTCCGAGATATCGTTGGCCACATAGAGGTCCGGCCAGCCATCACCATCAAAGTCGTGCCATAGCGCGCTCAGGCTGCGGCCTTCTGGATTGGATACCCCAAGTTCCTTGGCAACTTCGGCGAAGGTACCGTTTCCATTGTTCCGAAACAACAGGTTCCGTTCCGGTTCGTAGGAAGCGGGATTCAGAGTGAATGGGACTTCGAGTCCGAACTGCTCGGAATTCGCGGAGTCGTTGCGCTCTCCCGGTCTGTACTTCACGTAGCCGCAAACGTACAGATCGAGGTATCCATCGCGGTTGTAGTCGCCCCAAGAGACGCCTGTCCAAAAGCCTTTGGACAACGGGAAGCTCTTATCACGGACCAGATGGTCGTGGTCATTGCGGAGCAGGATAATGGTGTCATATCCAGTGACCACCAGGTCGAGCCATCCATCATTGTTATAGTCGCCCCATGCGGCACCCATACCCCGAATGTGGAGGTCTGGGAAGTCCTGCACTTTCTTGAAGCGGCCGTCGCCCAGATTGTGGTAGAGCAAGGACGGCGCGAGTTGTGATGCGGGCAAATCCAGTGAGCCGCCACCGCTCACCGCGAACAGGTCATCCAATCCATCATTGTCAAAGTCTCCCCATGCCACGCCAGATCCCATATCCTCGGGCAATTGGGAACTGCGTGGTCCTTGGAACTGGCGGAACGACGCAAGTCCAGCAGACTTCGTGACGTCAGTAAACCGAGGCTCCGGCGCTCCTTGTGGCAGGTTTCGGCCTGGATCAGCCAACCGATCCACCACGCGCGGAGTCACGACGTTCTTGATGGTCTGAACCCTGGCTGTGGCCGCTTGCGCGGTCCGATCGCTCAAAACACTGGTGATGTCCTTGGAAGCCTCTCCCGGGGTGTACTCCTCGGGCGCGTTCTCCTTGCGAATCCGCCAGCTGACGAGCGTACCGATCAGCACCAGGACAACGATTGTGGACGCCGTCCACGCAACACGGCGAAGCCGTCGAGATCCCGTCCTCACACGTTCCGGGAGAAGCTCTACCGGCATGGCGCAGCCTCTCCCGTAGGTGCCACGCAAACGGTAGCCGTTGCGCTCGCGATATCCACTACGGGTGCGGTGAGACCAGACTTCTCCCCCATCACGTAATTGAGCAGGAACTGGTCAATCTTGCGGTAGTGCAGAGTGGCGTCAATGTGCAGCTTTCCCCTCGCGCGGCCCACGGGCACGGAAAACTCCCGATCCCCGGGCACCTTCGACGCCGCTACGCTGGGCCCGCCGGAGGGGCAGATCACGTTGTACTCCACCGTATCCGAATAGCCGGGGAAGAGAGACCGGCGATAGCGCACTCCGACCATCTCCCACAAGTTATGGCGATCGATCAGATTGCCGTACTGGTCGACTGGTTCGGCCTTGAACAGGAAGGTGCCGGGCACAAGGAAGTGTCGCGGATCGCGCTGCCCGGAAATGAAAACCTGCTTTCCATCTTGGTCCTCGACTCGCAGTTCTACCCAGCTCTGGATCATATCGAGCGGGCCAGTGGGGTAATCATGCCCGACTTTGTTGGAAGTCATGATGACCCGTATAGGGATCGTCTGCCCAGGTTCGACGCTCGGCGGGGCCTCGATGCGGATCTTCACCACCGGCCCCTCCGCCCACTTGTTACGAATCTCCGGGATGTCGATGTGACCCTGCAGCCAGTCAATCGTCAACTGGACGTGCTTGTCCGAGCCGTCAAGGTGCAGCAGCGCGGGCACGAAGTTATTCGCCGCCAGAAAGCGGTGGCTGCGGTGCTTGTGATCATCCGGGCTACGGTTGTAATCCATGGAATCACCCGCCGCCGGGTCGGTGGAATCGGCCAGGGGCATGTGGCACTCGCGACACTCAACCGTCGCTCGGGCGTCCCCTTTGTGGTTCCAGTGGCTTGCCGCCCAGTTGTCATACTGGTTCTGCAACTGCACCCAGCCGACGCGATTTACCTCCTGGTCAATGAACTGCTTGTGACAGGCAGCGCAGTATTCGGGCTTCTTGTACATGCGCTTGCTCAGCCGGGTGTGCTGCGAGGGCCACGCGCGGATCAGGAAATTGCGCGCCACCGCGCCCAGGCTGTGATCTGGGCTCCATTGCCAGAGATACTCAGTTGGCTGCCACATGGTGTAGTTTGCGTTGCCCTGAATGTCGGTCTTCTGAATGGAGTGGCAAGCCAGGCAGGAAATGCCTTCGTTGTAGCCCTGCGCTCCCGTGAGCTTCTCTACAAAGATGTTCTTCGTTCCTGAAAACAGCGAGATGGGATCATGACATCCGCCGCAGTAGCGGGTCGATTCCGGGCCATTCTGCTTGGCCATCACGCTCTGGATGCCCTGGAATATCGGATCCATGGCAGAGTAGCGGTGTGCGCTCGTTCTCCACTCGCGGTAAATCTCTGTATGACATCCACTCGCGCCGCAGGTCTCCGAACCCGCCAACGACCGTGGATCAAATGCGCCGTTGGTAGCGGTATGCGCCAAGCTCGGCGCAAAGGGGCGGTCCTTGCCAAATGCGTAGCTGTAATCGGGAGGAAACTGGTTTCGATACTTCGTTCCCGAGTAGACGAGTGTGAAAACGACGACCAGGCAGACTCCGGCAACAATCCCGGCCGTTCCTGCTACCAGCCATCCAGTGGCACCTCGCGAGACCTCCGTTTGCCGTCGCCGCCACCACGCGATGAGAATGTGGGGAACGGTGGCAGCCAGCGCCAACAACGTTGAAATCAGGTGCGCGTAGCGCAACCACGCTGAGGTCTTCACGCCCAGCAGCGCCTGCCCTGTCACCAGCAGTCCTGAGACCAGGCAGATCGCCAGCGCACCCATCCCGACGTAACCCAGCAGCAGCACATCCGACAGCGCCTGGTCGCTGTAATCCTTCCAATGCCGCGCGCAATACCACACCAAGGGAGCGATCGTGATGACGCCGGCGATCGTGTGCAGCAAGAGATTCCATTCCATCGCAGGATGAAACGGACCCAATGTGATTGCCAGACCAGATGCAAGTTCAAACAGGAGAATAGCAGCGGCTGCTCTGGCCAGCACGGTGGACCAACCAGCGCGGATGCGGCCGGCTACAGGTTCCGATGATTGCATGCTTGACTCTTGACGCAATTGAGGAAAGATACGCTGGCTGCGCAACCAGTGCCGTGACTTAAGTCCCAGGCCTTAAAGCGCACAGACCCTCCTGATTCCCTGCTCCTTGCTGCTGTGACAAAAGTCATTGGCGCTTCCAGAGGTCCTCTGCAACATGAACAGAAAGAGGCATGATCATGCGTAAGAGGAGCTTCATCCTCGCCGTTCGATTGCTTTCATTGTTGATCATCTGCAAGCCATCGAGTGCACAAAACCAACCATCTTCCACCCCGATTACCTTCGCCGGGATTCGCTTTTCTGGCAGCCTGCGAGTGCGTCCAGAGGATGGGATTGGGTTCGATACCATCGCCGCCGAGCCTAACTATGGGGTCGCCAAGACCGAACTTTCTTTCATCCGGGTGCCGTTTCTCCGACTTCGACCATGGGCTCGAATGCTTGTGTCACCGCCAGGGCACGCGAAACCAGGCACAGACCCTCAGCCTTCTGCAACAGATGAAACGCCCGTGCGCGCTCCGGTTCTGCGAGAATCTTGAGATGTGGTCGCAGGGTTATGTGGCTGAAGCTGTAACCGGAATCGACCTTATCTACCGTGCCCGTGGCTTCCACCTGAAGGTCGGCGTATTCCCACTTCGAGTTTTCGGCCAGTACCCGAAACGTGGTTGTAAAACAACTGGCGATGGCACAGAGGAGCAAGTCTTCCGGTGTCCATCTACCCTC
>JBGQIG010000259.1:0-4954 GCA_041498365.1 Terriglobia bacterium
CACTGCAAGCGGTTCCGCGCCATGCGGATTTCCATATTTCCAGGTGTGAATTCCCTTCCAAAGTTGGGATCTGGCGACAAGAATTGAGTGCTACCGAACTTATTTCACCACAAGACGCAGACCCACTGTTGGCGGCAGATTTGGCCTGGAGCGCCCGCGCCTCGGGACAAAGCTGGTTCGCCCGTGCCGTCTTACTTCTTGACAAAACCAAGACAACTGATAAAGTTCGACTTAATCGTCCCCATTCTAGATAATCTCCAGGTGCTGACGCATGAAGAACGTTTATGAGGTTCTGAGACAGAAAGAGCTTGAGCTGTCGAGGCTGGAAAAGGAAGTTGAGGCGTTGCGCGTCGCCGCTCCGCTTCTGTCGGAAGACAAGGAAGCCGGCAACGACAACAAGCCGACTTTGGCCACATCGGCCACAGCGCAGCAGCCCATCCGAATTCCGCAGCCCGCGGTCAACGCGGCTCCGCAAGCCGCCCGCGCCGCCGGGTGGGAGGACACAGCCAAGCGCTGGCCCTAGCCGATCTCAGAAAGCGCAAGCGCCCGTCGCTCGTAGGCAGGGTAGGAATCGATCTGGCCCGGGGCTGTCCTCCGGGCTATTGCTTTGTTGGCGTTAAGCGAATCAGGATAGAAGCAGGCGCGGGCGTTGTCGCCGGTGTCGACGCCGTGACGGGTGGGGACGCCCGTCGCTACATCGACCTTGTAGCTCAGTTCTAGGCAACCATGAGCGTTTCGGGACACCCTTCATCAAGCCTCGGCGGAGTCCGTCGCCGTATTCCTCGTTACCCAATAGCCGTTCCTGTGGATGTGGTCGTGTTGCGTTCAGGGGTGCCAGCCAGCATTCCGGGGCGATCTCTCGATGTCGGTGAGGGCGGAGTGGCAGCGGTGCTGGCGGGAGAACTTCAAACCGGAGAGTCGGTCGCAGTCGAGTTCCAGTTGCCGAACGCCGGCCATGCGTTGCAGACCAAGGCGGTGGTGCGGCACCACAACCAGTTGCGTTGCGGCTTCGAATTTCTGGGGCTCTCCCGCGACCAGCGCTCTATGATCCGGCAGTGGGCAGGGTCTGCTGAACCCCTGCCATCCCAGCTCAGATCCCAGGTACCCGGTTCTCTCGTCTCGAAAATGTCGGCGATGGAAATGCGCCGATTGAATGGCACTCATGGAAATCCCCATGTGCGCCGGCTGCTGTGGATGACCCTGGCCTTATTGCTGGTGGTTGGAGGTTGGGCTGCCTGGCAATGGCATCGGGGATGGCGGCAACTGGAAGTGCGCGCGGCAAGGAAAGACATGCGTGCGCAACAGCCCTCCGCCCGGGTTCCGGCGGAAGTAATGGAGAGGCTGCTGATCCGCAGGGTAGAGCCGGTCTATCCGGATGCGGCTCGCCGGGAGAATCTACAGGGCGTAGTGGTTCTCGACGCGGTGATCGCGGCGGATGGCACGGTGGTGAACATTCGTCCCGTCAGCGGCCCCGACGGACTCACCTTGGCGGCGATGGATGCGGTCAGGTGGTGGCGCTTCCGTCCATATCGCGTCCGGGGCGAGCCGACCACCGTGACCACCACGCTGTCCGTCGAGGTCCGGCCCCAGAGTGTGCCCGCCAACTGACTCGCCTCTTCGTGCTTTGCTTCCTCAGCCCTTCATCTGCGACACTGACCTCGATTCATCACGCTTCAGCATGGGCAGAATCCACGTTCTCTCGGAAAACGTCGCCAACAAGATCGCCGCTGGGGAGGTGGTGGAGCGCCCAGCTTCGGTGGCCAAGGAATTGCTCGAAAATGCGCTGGATGCCGGCGCGACCCGCATCCGGATTCAGGTTGAGGCCGGCGGCAAGAAGCTCATCCAGATCACCGACAATGGCTGCGGCATGGTGCGCGACGATGCTCTGCTGGCCTTCGAGCGCCACGCCACGTCAAAAATCCGGAATGCGGAAGATCTGCTCAGTGTGGCTACTCTGGGTTTCCGCGGCGAAGCCTTGCCTTCGATCGCCTCAGTTTCGCGCTTGCGGCTGGAAACGCAAGCTGCTGACGAGGCTTCAGGGACAGTAGTCGAAATCAATGGCGGCAAGATATTCAAGGTAGAAGAAGCGGGTTTGCCGGCAGGAACCTCGATCACGGTCCGCGATCTCTTCTTCAACATCCCGGCGCGAAAAAAATTTCTGAAGGCCGAGTCCACCGAACTCTCCCACATCGCGTCCCTGGTCACGCATTACGCTCTGGCGCATCCCGACAAGCATTTTGAACTGCACTCCGCCACCAATGCCATGCTGGTGGCTCCGCCGGTGTCAGGCTATAGCGAACGTGTGTATCAAGTCTTCGGGAAGGAAGTTCTGGACCAACTGATTCCAATCGCTGCTTTGCAACCGCTGGAGCGTATCGGCTTGCCCCAACCGCCACCCTGGCGCCGCAAGGAAGAAGACAAGTGTCACGCGGGCGCCCCTTCGGCAAGCTCAGGGCAGGCTCCCGCCCGCGAAAAGCCGGGAATCGAGAAGACGGCCGAAGAAGAAGAAACAACCAGCGAGGCCCCATTCTTCGGAGAAATTCGCGTACACGGTTTCGTCTCCAAACCCGAAATCCAGAAACTGAACCGCAACTCGATCTACGTCTTCGTCAATGGACGCCTGATCCGCGACCGCCTGATCCAGCACGCCATCACCGAGGCCTACCGCAACATCCTGCCGCCCACGGTTTACCCCGTGGTGCTGCTGTTTCTGGACTTGCCCAGCGGCGAAGTGGACGTTAATGTTCATCCGTCGAAAACCGAAGTCCGCTTTCGCCAGCAGAGTGTCATGCACGATTTCGTTCGCGACTCGGTACGCGCCGCGCTGATGAAAGCGCGGCCGGTACCTCAGTTCGCGGTCGAAATCAGCGCCCACCCTAGCGCAAGTCCCTCGCTTTCGGCTGGAGCCCGCAGCCCGGGAGCAGATGCCTCGACAGCCTGGCGATCGCTGTACACGCCGGCCGGTCCGCAGCCGTTCGGCTTGCAAGCGCCCGCCCTGCCACCCATCACAGAGCGATTTCAGTTTGGGGAGGGCATTTCGGTCGACGGAAACGCCGCCTTGTCCTTGGTCCGCGCTCCCGAACCCGTCCCCAGCGACGGCTGCGCCCCGCCTATCGCCGACGAAGCTGAGCCACCGAGCGATCTGGCGCCTGCCCTGGCTTCGCTCAAGCCGCTGGGACAGATTCGCGACTCGTTTATTCTGGCCGTAAATCCCGAAGGACTGTGGATTGTGGATCAGCACGTAGCCCACGAGCGCGTGCTATTCGAGAAAATCCTGAAACAACGCGCAGCACAGAAAGTCGAAAGCCAGCGCCTGTTGCTGCCACTGGTGCTCGAACTCACGCCGGCCCAGCAGGCGGTGTTCACCGAAATCTCTGAGGAGCTGGCGAAAAACGGATTCGAAGTCGAGCCATTCGGCGCGCGCAGCGTCGCGATAAAAATTGCCCCGGCCGGGATTGACGCTTCCGCCCTCGAGCACATGCTGCATGAACTGCTCGACCATTTTTCCCGCGAAGAGCAAGCCCTGAACTTGGAAAAAATCCGAGCACGCATCGCCGCCTCCATCGCCTGCCACGCCGCCATCAAGGTCAACATGCCGCTCGAGCAAAACAAAATGGAGTGGTTGCTGGCCGAGCTGGCCAAAACCGACTGCCCCATGTCCTGCCCGCACGGCAGACCGGTAGTTCTGCGATACTCTTTGAAGGACATCCAGAAGGCCTTTAAGAGGATTTAGAGAGGTGAGGTGGAAGACATGGGCGCCAAAGAAATCTTCCGGCAGTTCAGCGCGGCGGTGGACACAAACGACATCGACGCGCTGGCCGCGCTGGTGCACGAAGACTTCCGCATCGAGGGCGCGGGTGTCAGCGGAATCGGCAAGCGCGAGTTCGTTGCGGTCATGAAGGCGCAGCTCGGCGCTTTCCCCGACTACAGCGAAAATCCCAACGACATCTCGGAAGACGAGAGCGGCGATGTGGTGCATTTCGTGGCGCACGTCAGCGGTACCCAGGACGGCCCGCTGATCTTTCCCGGACAAAAGCCCATTCCCGCCACCGGACGGCACTTTCAGCTTCCACCGGAGCCTGCGTGGGTGAAGGTGAAGGACGGCAAATTACTCGTCTATCACGTGGAGGCGGTGCCGGGAGGCGGCGTGCAGGGAATTCTCAACCAGCTGGGACAGGGGCGGCGCGCCAGCTAGATCACAGCTTTCAGCTGTCAGCTCTCAGCTTTCAGCCGTTCGAGAGTTAGTCGGCCACTAAGAACCCGAGTGGCTGAGAGCTGAAGGCTGAAAGCTGCTTTTATGACCGATCTGGAACTCGACCAGCTTCGCCGTGAGAAGTGGCATCTGAATGGTGTGCCGTTGCGCACCGTCGACGATGCCCACCGCTTTGTCGAGTCTGTCGGATTTTGCCTGATGTATCCCATGCGGCCGCCGCTGTTGGCCCCGACCTTCATCGGCGCCTGGACCGGATCGGACAAAAATTTGCCCACCCAGCAGCATGCCTTTGCTCATCCTCGCGCCCAGGAGGCCACCGAAATTATGGTCCGTCTGCTGCGCAACCATGACGCCTACGAAGCCAACCAGTTCGAGGAGAACAATGCCTTTCTGGTGGCAGGTTCGATCTTCCCTTATTTTTACGCACTGGTCGGCGAGCGCAATCCCAGGCAGGCGCCGAAGCCCAAGCCGCACTCGGAATATTCGCAGCTGGCCTGCGATGCTTTTGAGTTGATCAGCCGCGCAGGCCCGATCTCAAAGCAGAAGATGCGCGACGATTTGGGCGGAAGCATCTCGTTCGTGGCGCTGGACAGGGCGCTGGGCGAGCTGTGGTCGAAGTTGCGCATCACGCGTGTGGATTACAAACCGGAAGAGGGCGCGTTCTGGGACGTTCTCTATCGCTGGGCCCCGGACGCCGTCCGCGAAGGGATTAGCCTGTCGGTAGCCGAAGCGCTTTCGGCG
>JBGQIG010000260.1:0-4946 GCA_041498365.1 Terriglobia bacterium
CAGACGCCCGTGCAGATCCGCCGCCGCAGCCTTTGCGTCCATGCGGCTGTAAACGAAACCAACGAGATCGGATAAGTGATGATCGCGGAACAATCCCGTGATGCCATTCCCTCCGAGTTGCACGCGCCAGGGTTTGTAGAGACGGTCCGCGTTCGCAGGGATTCCATTTCCATCGCGAAAAAAACCGACATTCAGCGTGCGGCCCAGGACGCCTTCATCCGTCCCGAACCATTCGAATCCTTCTTCTGCCGCGATGTTCAGCGCCTGGTCCGACACCGAACCTTCGGAGGGCCAGAGCCCTGCGGGCTTCACTCCAAATATTCTTTCGTGATACACACGCGCGCGCTGCAACTGTTCGCGAGCGTCCTCCGGGCGGCGATACGCGCGCCTCGGCAATGGCGTTCCGGGATTCGCGACGCGCGCAATATCCGAATCGCAAATCAACGGAAGAATGGGATGGTAGAACGGCGTCGTACTGATTTCAATTTGTCCGCGCCCAGCCGCGTTGCGGTACGCGGGCAATACCATGCCCAACAGTTCAATTTGTTTTACCTTTAGCTCGGATTTGTCTTTCTCGGTGAAGTCCTTCCCTTTCGAAGCGAGCCTGCTGACCACGGCGTCCTTCTGGAGCCATGACTCCTCCATCCACGCCAACTGCGAGAGCAATTGCAGGTCGCGCCAATCGCGTGGCGTGAAAGTAACCAGCGCCTGCGCGCCACCGGCCGGCCGCGACCACTCGTGCAATTCGACGAACCGCGGCCATCGCGACATCAGCCGCTCCTGGTTCACCTGAAAAGCCCGCGCCAGAATCTCGGCTTTGTCTTCGCGCGTCAGTTCCTCGGCATTCTTGAACGCCAGCGAAAACCACGGCTCGTTGAAATTCCCGGTCGCATACTCCTCGAGCTGGATCCCCAGCGAAGGCACGACGTTGAACGTCGCGTGAAAACCGGGAAAATCGCGGAGCATCTCGACCATGCCCCAGTAATCCTTGAGGGCATGCAGGCGCGTCCAGGGAAGGACATAGCGGCCGCTTTCCGGATCGCGATACTGCGGCTGATGCATGTGCCATAACACAACCAGATGAACCGGCTTCATTTATCCGCGTCTCTCCCGTGCTAGTCCCGTGACCGGAGGGTGTCCGGCTGACCGTTGAAGGTTGAGCGGCGGTTCAGGCTCGATTCCTTTGAATCGAGCCCGGCAATCCCGTATTAGAAGAAAACCGCCGTGAGAAAAACTATCATGTAATCAACGATAAGAGAAAGGGAGCCGAGCAAGTGTAGTGTAAGGAGGAACAACCAGCGAGATGAGAGGCGGTTGCCGACCGGGTCATAGGTCTAGTTCCGCGCCGTGGCCGAGTTCTGCGTCACGCCCATGAGCTCGTAAAAGTTTCTTTCTGGCCGATGGTTGCGATGAAGTTGACCCTAAACCCGCACCACTTGAAAACCAAACCGCAAAGGGTGCACCAGGCAAATTCGTCCTAGCGCTTTTCGTCTGCGCGACCCGCCCTTCGCCGGATGCAATCCGCGCCTAAGAAGCTGCCTTCGCGCGGGCCATCTCTGGCACTCCGACGAGCTCATCAAAAAGCGTCCGGTAATGAATCATGGCCTGGCGCAATTCTTCCGTACTGGCTTGCCCGTGCGTTTGACGAACGGCGATTCCGTGCGCTGAACGGTAATTTTCGAGAACCAAGGGATAATCCACGGAGATGTCCGCCGCACGCTGTTCAAAGTCAGTTACCGGATAGCCGCGCGTTGACATCACATCACCCAGCAGCTGATCGGCTTCTGTCACAGCACCTCCCGGGCTATCAACGAACCGCGCCTGCACCTTGCTCCAGGACTCTACGAAGCGAGCACGATCGCCTGCACTAAGAGGCTGGATGCGAAAACTCTCGACACGATCCGTGCGCTTATCGAGCCCCGCTTCAGCTTGCCGCCGGTTATCGCCTGCCTGCAAGGCGCGGTCATATTCAGCACCACCAAACCGAGTGCGCAGTTTTTCGCTGCGGCGCTTTCGAAGAAAACTCATTGCGGCGATGGCCACGATGGCAATCACAATCACGCTACTAACGATGATTAAGATTGTTGTGTTCATACAAATTCCCCCAGCTTTCTTGCCAAACCCATGGATCGAGTTTGGAATTTTGCAATTCCACGAAATCAGCCGGACAGATGATCCGTCATCGAAAGGGCTGCTGTCTGTTCCATTGCGGACAGGTCGATCGCTTCACGAATCCCGAGAGAGGAAGAGCAGTCTGACTCCAAGAGGCTTTCCCGCCAAGCTCCCGGTAAACGATCAGTTCGTGACGATGTGGGCTCGTTCGACTAGCGGTCCAAAAGCGCTATTTTGCGTATTGCAAGCCTAAAAGGACGGATTCTCCGGAGCCGTCCGATTGCTGGGGGCGTAGAGCTCTCGATCCATGTGAACTATATGGAACAGACAGCCGAGACCGCGAACTGGTAGGTTTGTGGTGGAGCTCGATTCTTATCAAGGAAATAGGAGTCCGCCTGCCGGGCCGACGCTGGCGCTATGTTTTTATAGGTTTCTCCACTCCAAGCGCGGTGTGCCTTGCAAATCGCACTATGGCCTGGCCTGATGACCTCAGTACACCGGCCGGCGGCGGGCAACAGAAATCTTCTCGGGTAGAAAAGGAATCGTGATTTATGGCCATCGCAGTAGAGCAGGTCGATTTTGCGGCAGCAGAGAAGTTGCCTGCGGAGTTGGCGGTACTACCGCCGGATTCCGCTCCCCCGCCGCAAGTCGGGAAGCGTTTTCGGAGCAAATGGGCCAAATGGGCCCTGGTGATCGGTGTTGTTGCCGTCCTGGGCATAGGTGTGGAACTGTGGCGGATGCATACGCAAAACGCGATTGGCTACGACACTGTGGCCGTCGAGCGAGGGACGATCCAGGCGAGTGTGACGGCCACAGGCACGCTCAATGCCGTTGTCGATGTGCTGGTCGGCAGCCAAGTATCGGGCAATATCAAAGCGCTTTACGCGGACTTTAACACGAAGGTAACAAAAGGCCAGCTTGTTGCGCTGATCGACCCCGAAGCATTCCAGGCGCAAGTCGATCAGGCCCAGGCGGCACTTGGCTCGGTGCACTCTGCAGTAAGCACATTGGAGGCACAGGTCATCAAGGCGAACGCAGACGTGGCCGGGACGATGGCAAGTGAAAAGGGTATCGAGTCTCTCGCCGCCAAGGACCGGGCAAGCGAATTGAACGCCAAGACCCAGTGGCAGAGAGCCGACAGTCTGTTCAGCGGCGGATTGATCTCCCAGCAGGATCGCGATTCGGCCAAAGCAACGTATGACGCCGCTCAAGCACAGGTCGCGGCCGACCAGTCACAAATTGAAGCAGCCAAGCAGACCATCCAATCGGCACAGGCTCAGGTTCAAGTGGTGCAAAGCCAGGTGAGTTCCGGGCGAGCACAAGAGCGCCAGGCGCAAGCGGTGCTCGATCAGGCCAAGATCAACCTCGCACATACTCGGATCACTGCTCCGGTTGACGGCACGGTGATCGCCCGCCGCATGGATGTAGGCCAGACCGTAGCCGCATCGTTTGCCGCCCCGACCATCTTCGAGATCGCGCAAGACCTGACGAAAATGCAAGTCGATACCAATGTGGATGAATCCGATATCGGCACCATCACGGCGGGGCAGACGGCTACATTCACTGTCGATGCGTATCCAGGCACTACATTTCGTGGCCAAGTTACCAATGTCCGCAAGGCGCCCATCATTGCGCAGAATGTGATCACCTACGATGTCGTGATCACCGTCTCAAATCCGGACCTCAAACTTTTCCCCGGGATGACGGCTAATGTCAGAATCTTCACCGCCAAGCTCGATGACACGCTCAAGGTGCCAAACGCTGTCCTGCGGCTCCGTCCCTCCGCGGCAGTGCTGAAGCAGGTTGGCCTCCCGCCGCCACAAACCGGGAAACCGACAATCTACGTGATGCCAGGGGGAAAGCTGCAAGCGATTCCGGTTACGTTTGGGCTCTCGGATGGCAAATTCACAGCCGTGACAGCCGGCGACTTGAAAGTGGGAGAACAGGTGGTGGTGAGGTTTACCACGAGTACGAGTGCACCTAGCGCTCCGACGCCGTCGCCCGGCGGTTCGCGGCGCGGGCCTGGACTCTAAGGAGAGCACGGAGTGCCACCGCTCATCGACGTCCGAGGCCTCACGAAGACCTATCAACTCGGGGACATAACCGTGAATGCCCTCCAGGGGGTCACTGTGACTATCGAGCGGGGCGCGTTCGTGGCGGTCATGGGACCATCCGGTTCGGGCAAGTCGACTTTCATGAATCTGCTGGGCTGCCTGGACCGACCGACCTCAGGGCGCTACCTGCTCGCGGGCATTCCCGTGGAAAGCCTCGATCGCGACCAGCTCGCCGAAATCCGGAACCAGAAGATCGGATTCATTTTTCAGAACTTTAACCTGCTTCCCCGAATGAACGCGCTGGAAAATGTCGAACTCCCGTTGCTTTACAAGGATGGTGATACGCCGGATGCGGACGGCCTGGCCATGCGCGCGCTGGCCTCCGTCGGGCTGACCGGCCGTGAGCACAACCGTCCCACGCAGCTCTCCGGGGGCCAGCAACAGCGGGTGGCGATTGCGCGTGCGCTGATTAACCGGCCGGAAATTCTTCTCGCTGACGAGCCCACCGGTGCGCTGGATTCGCGGAACAGCGCCGAAATACTCGACATCTTCCAGCGGCTAAACCGCACCCAGGGCATCACCATCCTGGTGGTTACGCACTCCGATGAGATCGCCGCATACGCGGATCGCATCATCGGGTTTCGCGATGGGCGTATCGTGAGCGATGCGCCGGTCGTGCACGCAGAGAAACTCAGCGAAGCACCGGTCGTTGCCGTGGGAACGACCATCGAGTTGCCGCTATGAAACGCTTGATCTCATCCATCCGCATCGCGTTCCGAG
>JBGQIG010000261.1:0-4936 GCA_041498365.1 Terriglobia bacterium
GCTGCCGGTCAGCGCCCCACTCAGGCGGTTGCCGGGACCGTCGAAGTTGGCGAAATTGAGAATGTTGAAGGCTGAAACGCTGGGTTCCAGAACAAAGCGGTCTCCGATCTTGAGCGGCCGCGCCAGCGTCACGTCGAAGGTCCGCAGCCATCCCAGGCTTACGTTTCCTGGCGGAGCCGTTGCCACGACCGGCGAATCCGCGTCCAACTGCAAGAGCTGGGTTCGCGAGAACAGGCCGGCGTTGACCAGAGCCTGACCGGCAGGAGTTAGCTGATCGCCGAAGTTGGCATTGTAGTTCTGAATAACCGTGTTCAGCTTGCCCGCCTGGACAGCGCGTCCGAACGATCCGATGTTGTTGCCGGGAAGAATATCGCCGAAAGAACCGGCGCCGGTCTGGCTTTGCCCGCCGAAGGACCCATCGCCGCCCACGTCGGTCCGGAAAATCTCGCCGGCCACGCCGCCACTGGCAGGGAGAAAAAGGGTCTGCGGCAGAGGTGAAGCAAAATGCGCGATGAAACCCAGCCGAAACCCGTAGGGCAGGTCCAAAATCGAGGCCAGCGAGATCTGGTCTTTGCGGTCCTGGGAAGCAGAACCAAAAAAAGCGGTGGGATGGTTGAAATCCGCCACCAGAGGCAGCAGATCCAGATCGCCTATGCCTTCCGGAACGTTGCTGCGGAAGCTGGAATGCGAGTAGGAGACCTGCAGGCTACCGCCTAGCACCCCACGCACCGGGTTGCTGATTTGAGTGCGCAGTGAAACTTGCACTCCACTGTAAAGCGACCGCCCGGCGGGAAAGAACATGGTGTTGCGTCCCACCAGCGGATTGATCCCGGGGAAGGCCGCGCCGGTATCCGGGGTCAAACCAAACAGGGATGCAGGCGCGCCCGCGAGGAATTGCCCGCCGGAATCCAGCCCATGACTGGCAAAGTCGGCTATGCTTGCGCCCGGCACCGCCGCCAGGTAACAGTTGACCGCGGTCTGCGAGCTGGCCCCGGCGCTTGTGGCCGGGAGACAGGCGGAGCTTAAGGGGTTGCCGGTAAGCGTGGTGTTGATCGCGTTCAACGCCGCATTCGTATTCAGGTGCGTCGCATCGCCGACATGGTTCGTGTCATATCCCAGAAGGTAATGCGTGCCGACATTGCGCACATAGTCCACGCTGAACACCGTCGACTGCTTTATCTGGCGTTGGAGACCGATGTTCATCTGCACCGAGCGGGGAGTCTGGTAGTTGGGCGCCAAGAGTCCTTGCTGGCTGTTGAGTGCCTGGCCCAGGTAGCTGGGATTCGGGGAACTGGAGGTCAGGACGGCATTGGCGGCCTGAAACGCAGTCTGCAAATCCGCGATCGCTGTCGCCACGCTTCCAATGCGCTGTCCGCACAGCCCCGCGGCACTCTGCGCTATGTTCCCGGGGAAAATGACCACACCATGGCTGGCGCAGGGATCGTTGGCCTGGGCGTTGAACGTGCCGTTGGCCAGGCGCGCCACCCGATCAGCCAGGACGTTCCGAAACACGTTGTTGTCGTAGTACATACCGATCCCGGCACGGAGAACGGTCCTTCCGCTATTACGCGGGTCCCAGACGATGCCGAACTGCGGGGCGAAATTCAAGTTGGGCTGGCGCACACGGTCGCCGGGTCTGAAGTTGCTTCCGAACTGATTGAGCAAGGGGTCGCTGCCGCTGCATGGCGCTTGCGTCCCAAATGACGGCGCAACGTCGGAACATGGAATGGTCGCCAAATCGGAATCGGTACGTCCGGTGTCACGCACGTACTGCACCCCGAGGGTAATCGTCAGGTTGGGACGGAGTTTCCAGTTGTCTCCCACATACGCCTGCATGCGAGTGTCATTGAATCCGCCACAAGGTGAGCCGAATGCCGATCTCTCGCTGAAACAGCTGAAACCATTTCCCAGGGTGATGCTGCCCACCGGATAGTTCAGCGGATTGCCTGCGCCGCCCGCGAAAGGTCCGGCGGCGGCAAACACGATGGACGCTGCATCCGTGTCAGAACCCACCTGCGGAGCCAGGCCGAAGAGATCGGCAGAAACCAGATTGTTAATCTTGTTCAGGGCAAAGCCGAAGCGGAAGGTGTGGCCGTGCCAGGTCCTGCTGCCATCGTAGCGGGCCTGTATGTTCTGCTGCTTGGTCTCCTGTGGCGCCCGCGGATTGGGGCCGCTGGCGAATCCCGAGCCGCCACTGAAATTCAGGCTGATTCCGGGAGCGGGGTTGAAAATCCCGGTGCCAAGCACTGCGTCCGTTATGCGGTTGGAATAGCGGTCGTAAGAGAACCGAACGCTATGGACATAAGGTCCGCGTGTGGAGTCTAAACCGAGGGCATTCCCGTAGGTCTCGTCGTGACTCTTGAGCGGCTGGAAATTGCTACCACCGAAAGCGTTGACCGCGTCGCCCTTGTCGTAGGTGAATCGGTAGAATAGCTGCGATTTGGCAGAAAACTTGTAATCGAGGCGTGCCGCGCCTTCAGTCTCGTGAAAGGGAGAGCTGTAGCTTCCATTGAGAACATTCAAGGGGGCGTTAAAAACCACGGGCGCGTCAAGGTCCTGCTTGAAATATTCTCCGGACAAGAAGTAGAACAGCTTGTCTTTTTTCAAGGCGCCGCCGACATTTCCGCCAAACACTTCGCGCGAGTAAGAATTGTCCTGACCGCCGGAAAAGTTGGCGACGCCGGCGACCTTATCGCGAAAGTTGCCGAAGAGCTGGCCATGAAGATCATTGGCGGCGGACTTGGTTACTACGTTCACTACCCCAGCGGAAGTGAGTCCGGAAGAGAGTGGGAGCAGCGACTGGCCGACCCGCACTTCTTGAATGGAGCCGACTGGCAAGTTCGTCGTAGGCGCACCCACAGTCTCATCGGTGATGTCCAGGCCGTCCACCTGCATCCGGGTAGTTCGGCCACTGCGTCCGACGACGGACGTGGCTGAAAGCGCGCTCTTGGAGGGTGCAAGCACCTGGCCATCGAGCAACTGGACCCCGGGCTCGAGCCTGGTCAAATCCAGAAAGCCGCGATCGGTGGGAACCTGCTCCATCTGGCTGGCGGTGAGCGCCCCGCGGATTTCTGCAGTCTCGGAATTTACCAGGACGGCGGCGGGCGCAACCAGGCGCTGCAGTCTGACGTCGCCGGTCGCGGTCCCTGCCGACTGAATTCTTATCAGAATGTCGGCGGGCTGAAACCCCTGCGCTTCCACGTGCAAAACATATTCGCCGGGAGGCAGGTCACGCACGGCGTACGTGCCCGCCGGACTGGTTGTGGTCTTGCTGGATTGCCCGGTGATCTTGTGAGTGATGGTAACCTCGGCTCCACTCACCGAAGCGCCCCGGGGCCCGGTGACCGTTCCGGAAATATTGCCGGTGGACTCCTGGGCGTAGGCCAGCGATGAAATGACGGGAAGAATACTGGTGAGAAGAACAACCAGAAAGACCGCTCCGGCCCACAGACTTGACTGCCCGCAGGCGGGGCGGGCACAACCAGTATTTCTCGACATTCGTCTAGCTTACCTTCCTTGCAAAGATTCGGGCTTCCCAAAGGCAGATTCCCGGAAGACAGCAGGCCACTCCCGACTTGAAGGCGGGCGGAAGACGGCAGCTTCGAGAATCTGTGGGCTGAAGAATAACGTCGGCAGCGCGGAGGACTTCCTCAACGCCGACCCATTTCCGACGGGCACAGCATGCCAGGCCGCAGAACCTCTCCGATCAGCAATCTTACAAGATTTTCACAAGGGAATTTGTCTCGTCAACCGGTCCCGGGGGTGGGTAGTGGGTCAGTTTGAAATCCCCGGCATGTCTGCCAAAGGGTGGAGCAGGCCTTCAGGCCTGCAGAGAGCCTACGTCTTGCGATGGGCGCCTACTATGCCGCCTCATGGCAGCGCTAAAGCGCTGCTCCACCCAAAATCAAAATCAGCCCAACGGTATGACAGTGGTTGGCGTCACAGAGACGAGTGATCCGTATCACTGCCGGATTCCTGAGGGATGCCTATAAACAAGAGTGTTGTCTAGGCACAGTGCATCCTGAGAGGAGGCAAACCCATGGAAGCCCTTCGCACCAACGCCCGCATTTCGCTCGACAATATCCTGGTCACAACCGATTTCTCGCAGGTCTCGAAGGCTGCCCTGCCGTATGCGATCGCTCTAGCCCGCCAGTACGAAGGAAGGATTGTTGTGGCGCACGCGCTCAGGCCTGAACCGCGCCTGAGTGTGCCTGTGGATCCGTTGCCCGTGGAAGCCGATCCGGCCTGGCTGGAGGCGGAAGGGAAACTCGCGGACTTTGCTCTCGGCAACACTCTGGGGATGAGACCCGCTGAGATGCTTTTGGGGCGCGGGGATGTTTGGAGTGTAGTTTCTGACATCATTCAGCAAAATGAGATCGACCTCGTGGTTACGGGCACCCACGGGCGTCAGGGGCTGAAAAGGCTGGTGTTGGGATCGGAGGCGGAGAAGATCTATAGGAGAGCAACTTGCCCCGTACTGACCATCGGCCCCCAAGTGCCTCCACTAAGCGGCACAAATTGGAAGCTCAATACCATCCTCTTCCCCACCGATGGCTCGGAGGCTTCCTTGAGCGCTCTTCCATACGCTTTGTCTCTGGCCGAAGAGAATGAGGCCCACCTGATTTTCTTACAGCTGATGCCGCTGGCTCCTTCCGAGTTTCAAGAATCTGACGAGGCCAGCGCTCGGGAAGTGCTGCGGGGCCTGGTGCCTGCAGAAGCAGAAGCTTGGTGTAAACCTGAGTTCGTGGCGCGCTTTGAGTTCCCGGTTGAAGGTATCCTGCGCCTCGCCAAGGAACGCAACGCGGATCTGATCGTGATGGGAGTGAGGAAATCGGGCGAGACCGCCATGCAGGAGCACCTGCCGTGGCCAATCGCTTCTCAGGTGGTCGCACAAGCGCCGTGCCCGGTACTAACGGTACGCGGCTAAGAGCTGACC
>JBGQIG010000262.1:0-4907 GCA_041498365.1 Terriglobia bacterium
GGCTGCCGATTGAGAATGGAATCGAAGATTTCTGCACTGGTCTCACCCCGAAAGGGCAGCATGCCAGTCGACGCCTCGTAGAGAACCACGCCGAAAGAAAACAGATCGGTAAGTGCGTCCAGCTCTTTGCCCCGGGCTTGTTCGGGCGACATGTAGGCAACCGTTCCCAGAGTAGTCCCGGGGCTGGTAAGGAATTGTTCCGATAGCGTCGCCGCCCCTGACGTAGTCCCGCCGGTTCGCCCTGAAAGTGTCTGCTTGGCCAGCCCGAAATCGAGGATCTTAGCCTGCCCCCGGTCGGTCACGAAGATGTTCGCTGGTTTTATGTCGCGGTGAACGATGCCCTTGGTATGAGCCGCCTCCAGCGCATCGGCAATCTGAATCCCGAGTTCAATTACCTGCGGCAGATCGAGGGCGCGGCCGGTAATCAGGTATCTGAGAGTTTGCCCTTCGAGCAGTTCCATGGCCAGGAACGGGCGGCCACCGTGTTCGTCGATCTCATAGATTGTGCAGATGTTGGGATGGTTCAACGCGGACGCGGCTCGGGCTTCGCGTTGAAATCGCTCCAGCGCCTGCGGTTCCTGGGCCAGTTCCGGGGGCAGAAACTTCAGGGCGACGTGGCGACCCAACTTCAAATCTTCGGCTTCATAGACCACTCCCATGCCGCCGCCGCCCAACTTTCGCAGTACGCGATAGTGAGAAATGGTCTCGCCGATCACTTATGTGCTGCCTCGTTGCGCCGGAATGTTAGGCTGAGCCTGAGTCCAAGTCATTTTACGGAATCCACGACAGAAGTGTTGCTAAGATGGTTTTGTTCGCGCCGGAAACGAGTGACCAGGAAGCTCTCACACTACGATAGATCGGGCCGCGCCAAAATGGTGGACGTTTCCACCAAGGCCGCCAGCAAGCGCGAAGCCGCCGCCAGCGCCTTCGTCGTGCTGAAACCAACCGTGCTCCAAGCGCTGCCCAAGAATCCCAAGGGCGATCCGTTGGAAGTGGCCCGTCTGGCGGGCATCATGGCGGCCAAGCGGACATCCGATCTGATCCCGATGTGCCATCCTCTACCGCTTTCCCACGTTGAAGTGACCATGCGCCTGTGCGAGAATGGCGTCGCTATTACCTCAAGAGTTATGACCACCGCGGGTACGGGGGTGGAGATGGAAGCCCTGGTCGCGGCCAGCGTCGCCGCGCTGACCGTGTACGATATGTGTAAAGCGCTGGACAAGGGAATCGAAATCCGGGAGATCGTGCTGGAGCACAAATCCGGAGGGAAAAGCGGCAACTACACTCGCGTCCGCAAAAAGACCTAGCCTGTCATGCCGAATAACGTCAAAGTCCTGTTGGTGGACGACAATCCCATGGTCCTGGGGATGCTTCAGGGAGCGCTGACCCCGCTGGCCAGCGTGACCACCTCCAACGACACTGCAGACGCTTTACTGAAAGCGGTTGACGATCCCCCCGATCTGCTGGTCAGCGACTACCGCATGCCCGGCATGGATGGCCACCAGCTGGTCGAGCGGCTCAGGAGCCGTCCCAAGACCGCTGGGATTGCTGTGATTCTGCTGGCCAGCAAGGCAGACATTACGGAAAAGCTTTCCACTCACGAGCCAGTCGACGATTTCGTGGAAAAACCGTTTTTCCTGAAAGAGGCGACCCAGCGCATCAAGCGCGTGATTGACAAAATCTCGCTGGAAAAACTGGCGAAGACTGCGCCCTCCGACGGCGTGCTGCGCGGCAGCCTGTCGCAGATGAACGTGATCGACCTGGTGCAGTCGCTGGAGATGGGACGCAAGAGCTGCGCTCTCACTCTCACCAATGACCGCGACAACTGTGAAATGTACTTCAGCGAGGGCCAGGTGACCCATGCGGCCTACGGCGCACTCAGCGGCGATAAGGCTGTCTTCAAGGTTCTAAGCTGGACCGGGGGCAACTTCCAGATCAACTTCGATGGCAAGACCAGCAAACAAACCACCACCCTGAACACCCAGGGCCTGCTGATGGAAGGCCTGCGCATGCTCGACGAGTCCAAGCGCGACGATGACGGTGGCGCCGAGGAAGAAGAGGAAGATGTCCTCCTCGACTCCTGAAGCTCTGACAGCCGCCGTCCTCACCGTCAGTGATTCCTCATCGCGGGGCGAGCGCGCCGACCTCTCCGGGCCCGCGGTGGCGGAGATTCTCAAGCAGCGCAGGTTTGCGGTGGTCGCAACGGAAATCGTCGCTGACGACCAGGCTGCGATTCAACAGGCGATCATTCGCCTGGCGGGCAAGGCGCGCCTGGTCGTGACGACGGGCGGCACCGGCATCGCCGAGCGCGACGTCACCCCCGAAGCCACGCGCGCACTCTGCAGCCGGATACTCGAAGGCGTGCCCGAACGCATGCGTTACGAAGGCTCCAAGAAGACGCCGCTGGCCGCGCTCAGCCGTGGAATCTGTGGCGTAAGAGAGAAATCTCTGATCCTGAATCTGCCCGGCAGCCCTCGCGGCGCAGCCGAATCGCTCGAAGCGATAATTGATCTGCTACCCCACGCGCTCCAGTTGCTGAGCGGGAACACAAAACACACGATGTAGGCGCGAGCGTCCCGCTCGTGCTTTTTGAAATCGTCACGGACCACGTGGGGACAGCCGGTAGCTCCCCGCACGAGCGTGACGCTCGCGCCTACATCGCCCCCAAACTCATCTTGCTGTACTATGATTTGACCCTGTACTTTTTCCCAACCTCTCGGACCCTGTTTTAAAGAAAATTTCCGTTGTGTTGAATAGAAATTCGGAGGATAGAAACTCTATGAAGCGCAGTCTGACCATACTAGCGGTTATCTTATGCACTGCAGCCTCGGCCTTTTCTCAGACGCTGACTCAGGCCGACCGGGACCAGGCGATGCAGTATCTGGAAAGCACCAGGAAGGGCGTGGTGGACGCGACCGCGGGTCTTTCCGAGGCGCAATGGAACTTCAAATCTGCGCCGGACCGGTGGTCCGTGGCCGAGGTGACGGAGCACATCGCCGCCGCCGAAGATTTCCTGATGGGCATGGTTACAAGCCAGGTGATGAAAGCCCCAGCGCGACCTGCGGGTGATGATGTCAAGGCTATCGACGCCATGGTACTGGCGAAGATTCCGGATCGCACCGACAAGCGTCAAGCTCCCGAACCGCTTAAGCCAACCAACCGCTTTGGCTCACCAGAGGGATCTCTGAAGCATTTTACCGAAGCCCGCGCCCAGACCGAGGACTTTCTGAAAACGCACAATGACCTGCGCGACCATGCCATCGACAGTCCCATGGGGAAAAAGCTCGACGGCTACGAGTGGGTTCTGTTCGTCGCGGCGCACAGCGAGCGCCACACCAAGCAGATCAATGAAGTGAAAGCAGACCCGAATTTTCCCAAGAAGTAAGCGCGTAATGTAGGCGCGAGCGTCCGCTCGTGCGGGAGCGAGATGCGCTCTCGGTTTCATGCCCACTAAGACTCCCGGGGCCCGTTTTGCCCCTGCGCGAGCGGGACGCTCGCGCCTACACGAGTCAGGTTCGCGTAAACTGCTAGTCTTAAGCTTGGACTTCCTCAAACACATATTCACCCGCTACACTGCGTTCGTTTGGGCGCTGCTCAAGCCCTTGGGCGCGTGGGGCGTGTTTGCCATCGCCGCCCTCGATGCCGCCGCCGTCGGGTTGCCCATGGATCCGATCGTCGCCGCCTACGTGTATCAGAACCGGGCCACCTTCTTGTTGTACGTACTCATGGCCTCGACGGGATCGGCGCTGGGCAGCATCGTGATCTACGGGATCGGGTATGTGGGCGGCGAGGAACTGCTGAGAAAACGTATTTCCCCCGAACGCTTTGAGAAGTTTCACCAGGCTTTCGAGAAACATCCCTTCTGGAGCCTGATGTTTCCTGCCATGCTGCCTCCGCCCACTCCTTTCAAACTGTTCGTGCTTGCCGCCGCAATCTCGGAAATGCAGCTCAGCCACTTTCTTCTGGCCATCTTCGCCGGGCGCTTTGTACGTTTCCTCGTGCTTTCCATCCTAACCCTGATATTCGGCCCCCAGTTCGTGCGCATCTCCGGAACCATCTTCCGGGAACACTCGCATTGGGCGCTGGCCGCGGTAGCCGTGGGATTGGCAATCTGGCTGATCGTGAGAAGACTGAAGAGAAAAAAGGAATCGAAGGATTCAATGTAGGCGCGAGCGTCCCGCTCGTGCAGGGGCAAATCGGGTGCCGGCAGTCTCAATGGGAATAGAACCGAGAGCGCTACGCGCTCGCACGAGCGGGCCTGCCCTGAGCGAAGTCGAAGGGACGCTCGTGCCTACGCTCTAGGCCGCCGCGGGGTGATCGCCTTTGCCAAAAGCCTCGGACAAGGCCGCCAGCACGACCGGGATCGCAAAAAAAGCGGCCGTAAAGAGCAAGTCCCCCTCAACCGCGTGACGGAAAAACGGCAAGGCCAGCGTGTAGGAAGTCATCAGCCCGCCAAAATTCTTGGGATACATGTCATACGCTGCCCACACCGCAAAATTGCTGACCACAAAGAAGGAAACCGAACTCGCCAGGGCTGCGCCAATCAGCGGCAGTGGTTTCGCGTTCGCCCGTAGTCTAGTTCCCAGCCACAACACCGCCGCATACCAGGCCCAGGTCACGAAATGGTCCCAAACAAACGGGTAAGCGTAAACCACCTTGGTGAGCACCACATCCGCGGCCGCCAGCACCACCAGCGGCACCCACATGAATCGGCGCGAGCCGCGAGCCCCGAAGAAAAGTAGCGAAGCCGCCACCGGAGTAAAGGTCCAGGGGTGGGGAATAAAGCGGACCGCGACGGCAAGCGCCAGGAATAGGTAGGCCAGCATGATCACCTCGACAATCTGGAGCAATGATTGTGGCGCGCCCGGCCCACGGCGTCAAGTAAGCCATGTAGGCGCGAGCGTCCC
>JBGQIG010000263.1:0-4900 GCA_041498365.1 Terriglobia bacterium
CCGGCAGAATGTCCATCTTCCCGAACGTGAAGCAGCGCACGTACTGCGTGAAGTCGATGAACTCCTGCAGCGTCATGCAATACGGTGAAGTCTTGTCGTAGGCCGCAAGCAATTCCTCTTTGTTGCTCACTTTGTAGACGTGTTTCCATCCGCCGCCGGAAAACGGTTTGAGGATGGCGGGGCGTCCCACATAATCGAGCAACCCATCCCAGTCCACCGGATATTCCAGGTTGTGCAGCGATTCACCGGTGATATCCACATCGCTCGGATATCCTTTCTGCGGCAGCAAGATTGTCTTAGGAATGGCGATGCCCAGCTTCGAGGCCACCGAGTAATTGAAGTACTTGTCGTCGGCCGTCCACCAGAACGGATTATTGATGACGTACGTCCCCTGCAGGACCGCATGCTTCAAGTATCCGCGGTAATACTCAACTTCGTGGGAGATGCGGTCCACGATCACGCTGTATCTCGGCGGCTCGCCCATGCGCGTGCCGCCCAGTTTTACGAATTCCGCTGCTACACCATCCTTCACCCCCAGCTGGTTGACGCGTGCGATGAACGCCGGGGGAAAGCTGTATTCCCGCCCGCAGAGAAGGCCAACTTTTTTCATGCTTGTGCTCCTGTAAGGGGCCCGCGGAACTGCCTCGTTTGCTTTCGCTTTCAATTCACCGCGTGGGCGGAAGAGGTGCGCGGCTCGGTCACGCCGCCGCGCGTTTCTGCAACGAGGTGGCGCACAACGGCTTTCAAGTCACCCGTCTCCTGGTACACGCGCAACTGCCGGTCCGCGCTCGTGCCTTCATTAATGATCGTGTGAACGTACTCAACCGCGCTGCGGCTTCCCAGGTCATCAACCACATCATCCACAAATTCCAGCAATTCGGAAATCAGCCGCCGCATGGGCACTTCGGTTTCCTTGCCGAAGTCGATGAGCTTCCCTTCGATCCCGTATCGCGCCGCCCGCCACTTGTTTTCCTCGATCAACGCGCGCCGGTAGAGCCGCCAGCTCATATTGCCTTCATAAAGGCGGTGCAGCTTGACGATGATGGCCTGCGTGAGCGCGGCGATGGCCACGGCCTCTTCCACTTTCGTCGAGACGTCGAACATCCGGAATTCCAGCGTGCCGAAGGTCGGGTGCGGCCGCACATCCCACCAAATTTTCTTGCCATTGTCGATGCAGTTCAGCTTGACGAGCAGATTCACAAAATTCTCGTAGGCGCTCCACGATTCGAATTGCTCCGGTATCCCGGTGCGCGGGAACCGCCGAAACACCGTGGTGCGAAAAGATTTCAATCCCGTGTTTCGGCCCATCCAGAAAGGTGAACTGGTGGAAAGCGCCAGGAGGTGCGGCAGAAAATATCGCACGCCATTCATCAAGTCGATGGTGGTTTGCTTGTCCGGCATCGCGACGTGCACGTGCATGCCAAAAATGAGCAACGACCTCGCCAGTTGTCCCATTTCTTCGATGATGTGCTGGTAACGCTCGCCGGGAGAAATGACCTGGTCGATCCAGCTCGAAAAGGGATGCGTTCCTGCGGCCGCGACCTGCAGTCCGGCACGTTCCGCCGCAGCTACCAGCTCGCCGCGCGTCCGGTGCATTTCGATGCGTAACTCGCTGACGTTTTCACAGATCCGCGTGCCGGTCTCCACGATGGATTGGTGCAGCTCGTGCTTCACCTGCTCAGCAATGTCCGGAGAAACCGCGGATACGATTTGGCTGACGTGTGAGCGCAGCTCACACGTGGCGGGATCTATGATTTGGAATTCTTCTTCGACGCCGATAGTAAAGCGGTGAGCCATGGAGTGGCCCTCCGGGTCGCCTGATCATGTTGGGAACTTCGAGCCTCGTATCATACCCGCCAGCCAGCCAAATTGCACCTGCGTGTACTCGTCCAGTAGATTAGTGACACTTTGCCTTTTCAGATTTGCGTTTCCACTGGAGCAAGAACTCCTGGGGAGTAAGGTATCCCAAGGCTTGGTGAGGCCAAGCTTAGTTCCTCGTGGGCCAGTTCGTAGAATTCCTCGTTAGGCGTGCGATTCGAGCGCTCCACCTGGCCGTTCAGTTTCGGGGACCGTGGCGGCAGCACGAACAAGGGAATTTGTTTCTGCTGGCAGGCTTGCTCGAACTCTGCGGCGAATTCACTTCCGCCATCCACCGGGAAGGCGGCGATCGGGAAGGGCAGACGCTCGGTGAGCACCTCCAGGAAGCGGGCTGCCGCCAGCGAAGTCGCGTGATGATGCGCTTCCACAACGTCCCACCGGGAAATCACATCTCGTGCGCCAAAGTGTTTCAGAATTACGCCTCGCCCCCGCCGTACTTCTTGGGTGTCGATCTCCACCAGATCCCCCGGTTGCTGAATCCGCCAGTATTTAGGCTTCCGCATGGCCCACGGACGCTTGCGCAGTTTGCGCCGCACCATGCGCAGGGCCTCGGGACGGGGCGGCTCGTGCAACGCGCCTTGCCGTTTCAAGTGCGCGAGAACGCGTCCGACCATGGATGTCGAGACCGCGCACTTCTCTCTGCGCAGCAGCACCACCAGTTTGTCCTTGCCCTAGCGCGGATATTGCCTGCGGAGTGTGAGAACACGCTGCGCCAAATCCGGCGCCCAGGTCGGCTGGCGCACCTGGCGAAGCCGATGCGAGTGCTCTTCGAGCGTGCTGTGCTCGTGCCGGTCAAAGCGCCGCTTCCAGCGATACAACGTCTGCCGGCTGATCCCAAAGTGACGGCAGGTGCGCGCCGCATTCCGGCCATTGAAGAAATAGAACAGCATCCACTGAAGCCGCCCTTGAGCGGCCCGGCTTACCTTCTTCCCGAGGCGTGCCAGCTGGCGCGCCTCGGAAAGCTCATCCCATCGTATTGCTCTCATGCCGACACTCTATTCGAGTGTCACTGATCATTCTGGAAGAGCACAGACCGGGCCCTTCGTTGAGGGGGCTTGCGTGGCCACCGAACCCGAGGACAGCCTCTCATGCGTGTGTCCTCCGAGAGTACATCGTCACATGATAAAACAATTGAACCAAAACAAAACCGCCGGGAAGCGCGTGCTTCCCGGCGGCGTGACAGGAAAGCCGTGGTTTAGAACTCGTAGCGCAATGCGAACTGCATCGAGCGCGGGTTGGTCAACAAACCAGTGTAATTGCCAAAATTACTGGAATTGGTGATCGAGAGACTCAAGCTCTCCACGTCGAACCGATTGAGGTTCAAAGCGTTGAATACTTCCCAGCGAAACTGCAGACGGTGGGATTCCTTCCAAGGCATGTGCCAGCTCTTGCCGAGGCCGAGATCCAAGCCAGCAAAACCATCGCCCCGGAGGCTGTTGCGGTTTCCAGACTGGCCGGGGAAATCGGGTTGGAAGTTGTTGAGCGCTGCGGCCGCAGCGGCGGCGTTCCCAAAGAGATTGACTGTGCCATCCGGGTTTTTCACCGCCCCTGCAGTCTTTACCGGGCCAGTCTGGGTGGCAAATCCACTCAACTCCCAGTTTGTGGGCCACTCGGCGCCATTGCTGACACCGACCGGAAAGCCACTGGTCCAGCGGGCAACCCCGGAGAGCTGCCAGCCGCCGATGACCCCTTCGACCACGCCATGCGCCTCCTTGCCGATCCACTTGCCCTTGCCAAAAGGAAGCTCGGCGATCCAGTTCGCATTGATCTGATGGGTCAGATCAAAGTCAGAGGAGGCGCGAAGCTGTTTTGGTTGCCAGGCATTAATGACTTGTCCACCGAGTCCACCGTATGCATTAATGCGGTTGGCATCCGAAGAAACATCAAAGGAGTGCGAGTAGGTGTAGTTAAAGTCAAATTGCAGACCATGGCTCATGTGCTTGCGGACGCTCACCTGCAATGCGTTGTAGGCTGCAGCTCCGGTCGAACGCCACGCGTCCAGGGCAGCAAACTGCGGATCCACGAAGGTGTACGGGCCCGTCGCAGGATAATACGGAATCCTGCCGTTGGCATCCGTTAGGCTAAAATCCCTAAACCCAAAGCCCTGATCGATGCCCTGGAGCGCCGTCGTTTCATTGAAGGCAAATCCGCAGAACAGATCATAGGCGGCCACCACTGGGTCCTTGCTTGGGAAGGGGGAGTTTGCACACCGGCTAACGCGGAAGCCCTGGCTGCCCGGCAGGAAGTTGGTGGTGCCCATCAAGTCCTGCCAATAGGATGCCGTAGGCCCAATCATGGCTGCGGTAACACTTTCTGATGGAACACCCGTGCGATAAATGTTCGCGAGGGCTCTGACAGCCGTGAAGTAATCGACCCCCGTTTTGGGGTCCACCAGATCAAGAGGCGAGGAAACATCGAACTGAGTTAACAGACGATGAGACAGACGCCCAACGTAAGAGACTTCCAGGGAGAGGTTGTGCCCAAGATCTCGACCTACGGAGAGGTCCAGAGTGTAGGAGTACGGAGTCTTGATCTTGTTGTCCATTCCCCAGTAAACGGCGTAGGACCCCACGTCGCCGTTCAAGCCGCTGGGAAACGTTTGTGGAAACGACCCGCCCGGATTGCTGGCAAAAATTTGGGCGCCCGTGCGATCCGTGGTGGGGATGTTGCTCAGCCCGGTCAGACCCGTAATTCGCGGTGCGGTATCTGGGTTCTGCACGCCACCCGTGTTGGTCAGTGCTGTGGAAAGACCGAATGAGCCATTCGCGTCAAAGGTGGCCAGGAGCGCCGGCCCGAGGCGGTCGTATACAATGCCGGCCCCTACACGGATCGTGGTTTGGCCCGGGTTTCCGAACAGGCTCTTGAATAGCCCTCCACTAGCACTTGGTGACCAGGCGAGAGCGAAACGAGGACCAAAGTCCTTCTTGTCCCAGTTGTAGAATCCTGGCTTCCCATTGGCAGGACCACCCAAATTGAAACTAAGAGGCCCGGTCGCGCTTGAAGGGAGACCCTGTGTCGCCCC
>JBGQIG010000264.1:0-4820 GCA_041498365.1 Terriglobia bacterium
GAAAGCATGAGACCGAGGGAACGAATTATAGGCTAGAGCGAAATGGAGTGGGGCGCCGGCGAAGCCACTCTCCGGTCCAGCTTGCATGGCTGCCGCGAGCGCGGCCGGAGGGACTACAATTTCGTCTTACCAACATCATTGAAGAATCTCTTGCAAACTCGCCGTGTGTTTGTGGTCATTCTTGCTCTGGGCCTGTTTACCATGGGCGCTCGCGGCGTCGCCGACCCGGACGTCTGGTGGCACCTGCGGACCGGCCAGTTGATTCTTCAAAATCACAGCCTTTTTCATGCCGATCCTTACTCCTTCACGCGACTTGGCCAACCCTGGATAAACCACGAATGGCTCTCAGAAGTTCTGCTGTTCGGTTTGTATCGGGTCGCGGGATTCGGTGGGTTAATCGTGGTATTCGCCGCCGTCATCGCAGCCACGCTCCTGCTGGTTTTCGCGCGCTGCCCGGGCCGCCCCTACCTCGCGTCAGCCATAACGCTTTGGGGGGCGGCGGCTTCGTCGCCTACATGGGGAGTGCGGCCGCAGATGTTTTCCCTCCTGCTGGGCAGCATCTTCCTGCTACTGCTGGAAGCCTCTGAAAAGCGCCCGCATCTGTTGTGGTGGACCGCGCCTTTGATGTTGTTATGGGTCAATCTTCATGCGGGATATCCGATTGGACTGGCCTTCCTGGCCTTGTTCCTGCTCGGTGAAACCCTGGAGGCGGCGATTCGTCCGGAACCATGGCAGCAATTCACGCCGCGTCTCAAAAGGCTGGCTTTGGCTTTCGCGGTTTGCCTGGCGCTGGTGCCGCTGAACCCAAACGGGGTGCAAATCTACTGGTACCCGTTTGAGACTTTGCGCTCCCTGGCCATGCACAGGTTCATCCACGAATGGCTGTCTCCGGACTTCCATGATCTCACCTACCTGCCCCTGCTGCTTCTTCTTTTAGCTTTGATAGCTGGTCTGGCCCTCTCGCCTCGGCATCCCCGCCTTCGCGACCTTGCCCTTTTGCTGGCCACGATCCCCGCGGCATTGCGTTCCATGCGGCATATCCCGATCCTGGTGCTGGTCGCAATCCCTGTTCTTGCCGGGCTGGTCGAAGCCTGGCTGCAACAGCGCGGCGTCACGCGCTTACTCCAGACCGGGAAGACCCAGTCCACCCGGCGCGCTGTCCTGGTGAACCTTCTGGTGCTGCTTACGTTTGCGGCGTTCTCTGTGGCCCGGGTCCGGCACGTGGTGGGTATGCAGGGGGAAACCGAGGCGAAACACTTTCCCCAGGCTGCCGCCGCCTTCCTCGAGCGGGAGCGTCCCCCGGGACCGATCCTGAACCACTATAACTGGGGCGGTTATTTCATCTGGAAGCTGTATCCGCAGTATCGCGTCTTTATCGACGGCCGTGCCGATGTTTACGGCGATCAGTTCATGGACACGTTCGCCGCAAGTTATTATTTGACCGATGACTGGGCCCAGCCCATTGAGCTATGGAGAATTCGTACCCTGGTTCTACCACCGGATGCTCCCCTGATAACCGCCCTTCAATCCAGCCCGGAATGGCGCCAGATCTACGCCGATCCCGAGACTGTTATCGTCACCAGGCGCCCATAATCCTCGCCGGCCGAGGTATCAAGTTAGGTAATCCCTTGCATCAACTTTGAGCTGCAAAACATTGCACAGGGAACATTATGATTGCGCCTTATAGGCTTGGGCACTTTGCGCTCGGCGGCAATCTCCGGTTTGCTGCAGAAGCGAGGTCAATAATGATGCGGGCTTTGCGCAGGTTGCGGGGAGAAGACGGACAGGATGTTGCGGAATACGCGATCATGCTGGCCGTTATCCTCGCGGTCGTGGTGGGCACGATCCGGTTAATCGGATCGAATGCAAACAACGTCTTCTCCGCTGTCGGCAGCTCAATCCAGTAAGCCTGGAAGCAGTTTGCGTCTTGCCGAAAGAGCTAGTGGGCATCCGTGCGGGCCGGCCAAAGGGATTGTCACGCTAGTCTCAATCGTCTCGCCCTCCTGCTCCATCAAGCCCGACACTCCTTTACACTCTCATCCGACCCCGTTTCGAGATACTATTTGATCAGCGGACGGGCGATACCCCAAAGAATGGAAGAAATTGTCGCTTAGCAGGATGGCAGCAAGGTATGATGGACAGGGGATTCGAGCCGGCGCTTCCTGCAGCGCGTAAGCTATTGATTCGGAAACAACAAGAAAATCGCGTTCCAGATTGGGAAGTGCCGTCCGAATTGCGCGGTCAGGATGGCGTTCGCTGCCCATCCGACTCGACAGGAGGACACCAAATGAAAGCGAAAGTCATAAGTCTGTGGCGGGAAGACCAGGGCCAGGACATCGCGGAATACGCGGTGATGCTGGCAGTGATCCTGGTGATCGTGGTGGGGACCATTCGGCTGATTGGTTCCAACGCCAATAATGTATTCTCTTCCGTCGCCAGTTCTGTTCAATAGCGGATACTTCAGCAATGCAGCATCCGGGCGATGTTCGGTTGGGGGGCTCGTGCCGGAGGATAAGGCCGTGAATGCCGGGAAGCTGTTTCACAGGTTTCGGTTCCGGCAAGTCGTGGAAGGACACTGCTCAGCGGCCGGATTTGCGGCCGCGGACTAGTAGTATCGACCCCAGTCGGAAAGTCAGGGTTTGGCGGGTGCGGTCACGCACAGCCATTCCGCTGGATGGTGTCGCATCTCAGGCGCTGCCAGTTCGCCTTTGAGGAATAGTCATGAATCGCACCCGGCTTCTGTTGATTGGCTTTGTGGCTCTCGCGTTGGGAGCTATCGTGAGCTACACCGTCTATCGCACGCTCCAAACGCGGGCAGGCGGCGACACCCCACCCGGAGTGGAAGTGGTGGTCGCGGCCAATGACATCCCGGTGGGAGCCAAGGTCGGCGAAAATGACGTGAAACTCGTACGCTTTCCCGCGGCCGACTTGCCGCCCAATTGCTTCCATCTGAAAACCTCCGTGGTGGGCCGGGGCGCAATCCTCCCCGTCGCCAAAGGAGAATTTTTTCTGCCCAACAAACTGGCCGGAGAAAATGCCGGATCCGGAATGCAGTCTCTGATTCCGCCAGGAATGCGCGCCATGTCGGTGCGAGTGAATGAAGTCATCGGCGTCGCGGGTTTCGTTGTGCCCGGAACGCGCGTCGACGTGCTACTCACCGGTAACCCGTCTGGCTCTCCCGATCAGCAGACCACTACCGTCCTGGAGAATGTGGCGGTCATTGCCACGGGGCAGAAGCTCGAACGCAATACCGCGGGTGAACCGCAGCTCACGCCGGTAATCACGTTGCTGGTTTCTCCGGACGATGCCCAGAAGCTTACCCTGGCCACTACCCAGGGGAAGATTCAGTTGTCGATGCGCAATCCGTTGGACACCAAGCAGCAGGAGCTCGCCTCGGTGAGTACAAGGGCGCTGTACAAAGGCATTCCCACTCCGGCGCCTTCCGATCTGCGGCCCAAAACGCCCAAGCGAGCGGTGACCCCAGCGCCGCCGGTGCCGCCTTCCGTTTACTCGGTTCAAGTGATCAAGGGAACGAAAACGTCCGAAACCAAGTTCTAGAACAAGTCAGCACTTTGAGGAAGAAGACATGTCGATCCGCTCCCGCACGTGGGAGACACGCGAAGTGAACGCAAGCCAGGTGATTCGAGGGGCGTTGCCGATTTTGTTGCTGCTGACAGCGTCCGTCGTGGCCATCTCTCAGGAACAACCTGCCACCCAACCCGCGCCCGAGCCGGCGCAAAGTTCAGGTCCTGAGGCCAGCTCGCAGGCGCCCCAAGCCACGGCTCAGGGTGCCGCACCGCTGCGAGTCATGGTGGGCAAGTCGCTGCTCATCAACACCACCGAACGGCTCAAGCGAGTCTCCGTCACCGATGACGCCGTCGCCGACGCCCTGGTGGTCACACCCACCCAGATTCTGGTGCATGGCCGCGCTGCGGGCGAAGTGTCATTGCTGATCTGGGACGAACTGGAGCGCTCACGCAGCTTCGACTTGCGCGTAGATGTGGACGTGAGTACAGCGGCCGAAGAAGAACGGCGAGTCTTTCCCGAAGAACAGATCACCGTCTCACCGTCGCGCTCCGCCATCGTCCTCTCCGGCCACGTCTCCACCGAAGATGTCGCCAAGCGTGCCGGAATGATCGCCGAGGCCTACTCCAAGAACGTAGTCAACGTGCTGACCTTCGGTCCGGTCGGCGCCCAGGAAGTGCTGCTCGAAGTGAAGTTCGCAGAGGTGGATCGCTCCGCGCTAACGCAGCTGGGGATCAATATTCTTTCGACGGGCGCGGCGAACACCATAGGCACGGTGACGACAGGGCAATATGGCGGTTTTAGCCAACAGCGCATCAACGACATCACCGGTCCTACCGGGCCGTTCACATCACAGGAAACTATCAACGACGTGTTGAACCTCTTTGTGTTCCGCCCGGACATCCACCTTGGAGTGGTGATCAAAGCGCTGCAGGCCAAGAACTTGCTTCAGATTCTCGCGGAGCCGAACCTGATCGCGGTAAATGGGAAGGAGGCCAGCTTCCTGGCCGGCGGAGAATTCCCCTTTCCCATCGTCCAGCCGGGAGCTGGTTTCACTGCCGTAACCATCTCGTTCAAGGAATTCGGCGTGCAGCTGAAATTTACTCCTGTGATCATGCCCAACGGGAATATCCATTTGAAAGTGGCGCCGTCGGTCAGCGCTTTGGATTTCGCCAACGCTCTCACGATTTCCGGATTCACGGTACCGGCGCTCAGTACGCGGAAGGCAGAAACCGAGTTCGAACTGCGGGACGGGCAAAGCTTTGTCATCGCGGGATTGATCGACAATCGGGTGA
>JBGQIG010000265.1:0-4820 GCA_041498365.1 Terriglobia bacterium
AACGCGTTGCGCGATGCGCGCACGATAATCTGGAACGGCCCGATGGGAGTTTTTGAAGAACCACCTTTCGACCAGGGGACGATTGGTATAGCTCGAGCGGTCGCGGAAGCTGCCGATCGCGGCGCGACCGTGATCGTGGGCGGAGGCGATTCGGTGGCGGCGGTAACCAAAGCCGGCGTTGCTGATCGCATCACCCACATCTCTACCGGCGGCGGCGCGACGCTTGAGTTTCTTGCCGGAAAGGAGTTGCCCGGCGTCGCCGCGCTGAACGACAAAGCTTAGTCTGTCGCACTTTCTCTCACCTTGCTGTTCAACTACCGATGGATCTGGCTGAGAAGCCACTACCACTCTCGCTGTCATTCCTCTGATTGTCCCCGGAGCTTCGTGCGCGTAGTCATGTAGAGGTCTGGCCCCCCGGACCCGCCGGGACGGTCCGAGGCAAAGAAAAGCGTCGTACCGTCGGACGACAGGTACGGGTTCTGTTCGAGGAATGCTGTGTTGATGATGGCGCCCAGGCTCACTGGAGTTGACCAGGCATCAAGAGTACTCTCCCGCGTTGCGACCAAAAGGTCATTGCTCAGGCCGATCGAACCAGTGCGGTTCGACTGGAAGAATATTTCTAACCCGTCATGCCGGATCGAAGGGCGTGAGTCGCCCCTTGGGCTGCTCAGTTCCGTCACCAGGACGGCTGGGCCGAACGAGCCGTCGGCTGTTTGCTCGCTCATGTAGATGTCGAGAGCGCCGAGGCCGCCTGGGCGGTCGCTCGCGAAGTAGAGTTGAGGGACACCCGCCTCTTCGTTCTCGAAATAGCTGGGAGCCTGATCGCCGGCGGCGGTGTTGACTGCCGCTCCGAGGTTGACCGCTGCCTGCCAATCGAAATCATCATGCGTGTGCTCGCGGTATGAGACCCAGATGTCGATCAAGCCGAGTCCACCGGGACGGTCACTTTGAAAGAACATCAAGTGCTCGTTGCGTGAAAAGGCCGGGTTACCCTCATTGGACGCGGTGTTGAGAGTCGGTCCGAGGTTGACTGGCAAACCCCACGGGTCATCAACGCTCGCGCGCTGCGAGGCGTACATATCAAAGCCGCCGAGGCCTCCGGGACGGTTAGAAGCGAAGTACAGGCTAAGGCCATCCTTCGAGATCGCCGGCTGTTGATCGTTGGAGGCCGAGTTGATGACGGGGCTGAGGTTGACTGGGGCCGACCAGTCGGAATACTTCTGGGCTTGGGCCGATGGCGCTTGGGCCATGACGAGCGCTAGCATGCCGCCGACGAGCAATGTCAGAGCTAGGTGTGGTCTGAAGCTCAAACGAGTTGTTTTCTTTTCTAATAACATGGTTATGTCTCCTTTGGTAGCTGTCTGGGTCTTAATGAATAGCCGCGCTGAGGATCGGCCCGCATTGGGCTGACGCATGGCTATGGTGGGGAATTCTCGATCCGGGTTTGGTAATGCAGGCGAAACACTTTATTTCTCCTTGCGAGCAAAACGCAGAGCTTTGGGGAAAACAGATTGGTAGAAGGATTGCAGCTTAAGACAAAAGGCATTTTGTTTTAGGCGCTTCGGGGCGAAAGTGTCTTGACCGTTGCGAATCGTTGCGCGAGCTTCCGGGGATAAGCGTCGCTCCAGCGAACGCACAGCCTCGACGAGAATCACCTGGCCCTCTGGGGAATCTGGCTCGACGGGCTCGCATAAATTTGGATCATCGAGCGAAACATCGTCCTCAGTGGCCGACGGCTTCGCGATTGAGAAATCGCGCGGCCACTCGCCGGAAACGATGGTGACGCGGCGGTTGAAGGCCTTGACCTCAATTCGTCGGTACTTGTTCAACGTTCACCTCTTTCAGCAGGTCGCACTTTAGCGCTCGCCACGGAAGCGAGTAACGAAAGATTCGGGAAAGATTCCGGAAAGATTGGCGAAAGCCGTCAATTAGGAGTTATCATGAAGCCAGAACAGGCCAGGGTCGCATAACCGCACTGCTGGGCATATCAGCACGAGACGGAAGCACGCCGCCCGCCATTCCCAGCCTCCTTTATTCATTCGTGCCAAGCGCGCTAGAGCGTCACGACAAAAACTTTTCAGTTTGTCGTTCACCTTCCTGATCGGCCCATTGTGGCAGGCAAAGACAAAGCAGGGTTTGTCGGACATTCTCATGCAAAAGCTCTTCCATCAAACACATTCTTTTGATGAGTTCACGCTCGACCTGACACGCGGTTGTTTGCAGCACGGTCAGGAAGAGATAAAACTGCGCCCCAAATCGTTCGAGGTCCTGAAATACCTGGTTGACAACAATGGGCGACTCATCAGCAAGGATGAATTGATTCGTGCTGTCTGGGTTGACACGGCGGTAACCGATGATTCGCTCGTGCAATGCTTGAAAGATATCCGGCATGCGCTGCGCGATGAGGCACAGCAGATTATCAAGACGGTTCACGGCCGCGGTTATATCTTCGACACGGAAGTGAGATACAGCGGCTCCACGCAGGTTACGACCCTTGCGGGAGAGACAGCGGGTGTTCAGGTCATCATCGAGGAGGTGGAAACGAACGGAGACCGAAGTATACAGACTGCGGCGAAGAGTGGTGGGCCGGCAGTAGTTGAAACCAACTATGATTCCGCGGCACTCGCCGGTTCCGCGCGTCCAATCACCCGCGTCATGGTGCTGCCGTTCCGCATGTTGCGGGCCGACCCGGAGGTTGACTTCTTAGCCTTCAGTGTGCCCGACGCGGTGGCAGGCGCGCTCTCGGTGCTCGATTCCGTGGTCGTGCGCTCGCCAACCGGCGCGGCATGCTACGCTAACGAAATTCTCGACCTAAAGCGGATTGCAGAAGAGGCGCAGGCCGAAGCAGTACTCACTGGAACTATTCTCCGCGCGGGCAATGGGATTCGCGTCACCTGCCAGCTCCTGGAAGCGCCCACTGGCACCGTGCTGTGGTGGCACGAGCCGCACGTGAGCATGTCCGACCTGTTCGAGTTGCAGGACAATCTGGTTCGGGGCATCGTCGACTCGTTGTCGCTCTCGTTGAGCGCGGGGGAGCATGGACGTCTGAATCGCGACGTGCCGACCACGGCACAGGCTTATGAGTTCTATCTCCGCGGCAATGAGCTGAGTCGGCGGGGACTCGCCGGTTTCGGCGACCTCACCGTGGCCCGCGACCTATACCTGCGCTGTGTCGAGACCGACCCACGCTACGCGCCCGCGTGGGCACAACTGGGAAGATGCTATCGGCTCATCGGGAAAGGAGTCGAGAACGGGCGCGAGAACTTCGTGCTGGCCGAATCCGCCTTCCAGCGCGCTCTCGAGCTAAATGCGGATCTACCCCTTGCGCATAGCCAATATGCATTCCTGGAAGCGGAACTCGGGCGCGCAAAAGACGCCGTGGCGCGACTGCTCCGCTGCGCCCAGACGGGTAACGCCAGTCCGGACCTGTTCGTCGCGCTCGTGCTGTGTTGTCGCTTTTGTGGTTTGCTTGAAGCCTCGGTGGCGGCGCATGAACGCGGACGCTCACTTGATCCACAGATCGCTACCAGCGTGAGTCACACTCACTACCAGCTGGGAGACTACGATAGCGCGCTGCGCGATGTAGGCGTGGGCGCGTGGGCAGTCGTGGGCATGACGCTCGGCACCATGGGTCGCACTGCAGGTGGGTTGGCGGCCTTTCGCAACCTGGAGCAGTCCGGCATTCCAGTTCCCATGCGCGCCTTCATCGGGGCTTGGCGGGCCATGCTGGAAGGAAATCGCCAAGAGAGCCTGGATGCCGCCGAGCAGTGCATTCAACACTACCTGGATCCCGAGGGCGTGTTCTACATGGGACTGATCATGGCACACCTGGGTGAATCTGAGCGCGCGCTGACCGTACTCAGCGAATGCATGGACCGGGGCTTCTCCTCTGTCCACGTTCTGATGCGCAATCCCTGGTTCGACGGTTTGCGCTCAAGTGCGCAATTCGGCGAGCTACTCAAGCGTGGCGAAGCGCGCTTCATCGAGGCCGACGAGGTTTACCGCTCTGCCGGCGGACCGCAGCTGCTCGGCGCTGGCCTTGGAGCCGCAGCGCCCTAAGCGCCCAAATCGCCAACTAGGAGTGTGGCCATGAGCAACCGAGAATTCCTTCAGAGTCGGCGTAAAGCCGAATATCCGGTATTCATCAAGGTCCTGAAAGCGCTGCCGCAGGACCGCTTCGACTACCGGCCGCACGAGCGCTCACCCTCCGCCGCTGAGGTGGTGTGGACTCTCGCGCTGGAGACCAAGGCATGCTGCGATCTGGTCGACAGCGGGCGGGTGAACTGGAAGCCGGTGCCGCCGCCGGCGGACCCGAACGCCATCCTGCTTGCATTTCAGGAGCACTCCGCCGCGTTGGACGACCGTCTGCAACGGATGAACGATGCAGGCTGGCAGAAATCGGCGCAGCTTCTCATCAACGACAAGCTGGAGCGCGAGGCCACAGTGGGCGAATTCCTCTGGTACATCTTTTTTGACGCTATTCATCACCGTGGACAGCTCAGCAGTTACATTCGTCCCATGGGCGGCCAGGTCCCCTCCATTTACGGTCCCTCCGGTGACGATCCCGGTACATAGTCCGGCATCGGCGCAGTAGACGGCGCGATGGATTAGACGTGTTAGTATCGACGCGATCTATCATTTCTGCTGCGTGGGGTAAATCCCAACTCATAACTATGCGCAAACCTGTCATTGCCGGAAACTGGAAAATGTACAAACTGCTGGGCGAAGCGGTCGACACCGCGCTTGCCTTGAAGCCGCTGGTGGCCAACGCCAATCACTGCGAAGTCGTGATTGCGCCCGTCTTCACCGCGCTCAAAACC
>JBGQIG010000266.1:0-4795 GCA_041498365.1 Terriglobia bacterium
CTTCTCGGGCAGATGCGCTCGGCGGGCAAGACCATTTTCGTAGTCACTCACCAAGTGTCCTTGCTCGAGCGCGCTGCGGATGAATTTGTTTGGATGGAAGCGGGGAAGATCATCCAGCGCACGCGCGACCTTACAGAGCTGGAATCCATAAGGAGCGGACAGGAATGAAAATGCCTCCGTGTCCTCGGTGTCCTCTGTGGTTAAGTCTTTTGGTTTTCAGATACCACAGACGGCGTGGAGGATCAGGGGCCACGAAGCTTCTGAGCAAACCATGAGCGTTTTGTCCACCATCACACGAGCTACCCTGGCCAAGGATCTGCGCCTGGAGTGGAGATCCAAAGACGCCATCAACTCCATGCTCTTCTTCTCCCTGCTGGTGGTTGTGGTCTTCAGTTTTTCCTTCGATCCCATCGCGGAGGAGTCCCGCCAAATTGCAGGGGGATTGGTGTGGGTGGCGTTCTTGTTCGCCGCGGTGGTGGCCCTTAACCAGACCTGGGCGCGCGAGCTGCGCAACCAGGTGTTGGACGCGTATCGCGTCTCTCCCGCTCCGGCCAATTCGCTCTTTCTGGCCAAGGCCATGGGCAATTTTGTTTTCGTTACTGCCCTGGAAATGTTGATGACGCCGCTGTTCGTCGTTTTTTATCAACTGCGGACGCTCGGTCCGGCGTGGCAACTGATTCCCATCGCCGCGCTGGGCACCTGGGCGCTGGTGGTGAATGGCACATTCTTTGCTGCCATATCGCTGCGCACTCGAAGCCGCGAGATCATGCTTCCGCTGCTGTTGTTTCCCGTCTCCATTCCGGCGATCATCGCCATGGTCAACGGGACGGCAGCCATTCTTACGGGCGAATTCTCCGCACGCTTCTGGATTGCCTTGCTTGCCAGCTATGACGTGGTGTTTACTATCGCTAGCCTTTTGTTGTTTGAGACCGTGCTGCAAGCCGAATGAAACGGGCCTTCCCCATCCTGGCGATTCTGACGGCGGCGCTGCTCAGCTACGCTGTCTATGAAGGCCTGATCGCCGCTCCCACCGACAAGCTTCAGGGAGACGTCTACCGCATCATTTATTACCATGTGCCTTCGGCGTGGACCGCCTTTCTGCTGTTTGTGATCAACTTTCTGGCTTCGATTCAATATCTGGTGCGGGCCAAGACCCGGACCGACCGTCTGGCCAACTCGGTTGTGATTGCTATCGGGGTCGCCGTTTGCGTCAGCGCCTACCTGGTTCCGCTGCCCAGGGGGATCCGTCCGTCCGCGATTGCCACCACCGGAATCGCGTGCGTCGGGCTCTATTTCTTGATCAGAAGGTTTTTCTCCCGGGAAAACGTCGATGCGGTGGCCCTGGTGGCGGCCGAGGTGGGCGTGGTCTTCTGTACCGTGGTGCTGGTGACGGGGCCGTTATGGGCGCGCCCGGTTTGGGGCATCTGGTGGGCGCCCGGCGACATCCGCCTTACCTCGACGCTCGTACTCTGGCTGATCTACGTCAGCTACCTGATCCTGCGCCGCTTCTCAAGCAGCGGCCAAACCGCCGTGCTGGCTGCCGCGTTGGCGATTTTTGGCGCGCTGGATGTCCCCCTGGTTTATTTCTCGATCTGGTTCTTCCGCACTCAACACCCGCAACCCGTCATCGGTGGCGGGGGCGAGATGGATCCCCGCATGTTGCATGTGTTGCTGATCAACTGGCTTGCGTTCCTGTGCTTCGGGGCGCTGACTTGCTGGTCTCGTTATCGCCTGGAAATTCTTCGCCGGGAAGTAGAAGAAACTCAGGCGCTGGAAGCACTGCTCGAGCCACGGAGTCCACGATGAATTTCCTTTATACCGCTTACGCTGCCACCTGGATCATCCACATCAGCTACCTGGGCATTCTGGTGCGGCGTTACAAGCGCCTGCAAACTGAGATTGAAGATCTGAAGAAGAAGTAGTAGGCGGAAACCAGCACTTGGCAATTAGCATTTGGCAATTGGCCAAACCTGATCCGCCTCGGGTCCGGCCAGTGAGATATAGCCAAAGCCTAAGCTTAGAAGAAGCAAGAGAAGACCGGCGCGCCGCCAATTGGCGCACCGCCAAGACTTCATCCCCCTGGTCGTGGCCAAGTGCTAAGTGCCAATTGCTAATTGCTAATTGCTAAGTTCCGAATCTGCCGCCGCCGGCGAGTTCCGCGGAGGGATTGGATCGCAAAAATTCGTATTCCTCAATCATTGCGGCCACGCCAGTGCCGGAAAAGTTGTGCGGCGTTTCGATCCGCACCACGCGCGCGGTAAAGCGCACGCGCACCGGTTCCGTCAGGGTTACGTGAGGCGGGAAGGTCATGGTCACTTCGATGCGCGTGCCCTCGGCCAGAGGATGATCGAGATAGAAAAAGACGCCGCGAGCGCTCACGTTCTGGGTCTCCGTCAGCAGATCGCGGGGGCCGTTACCGGCCACTCGGACGGCGGCCGGCAAACGCATGTCGAAGCGCCGCATCGTACGCCGCTCCTGCCCGGGTTGTAGCATGGAACTCTCTCTTCGCAGATGCATGATTTCCAGACGCACACACACTTCACGAGCGAATGGCCCGGCACTACCCACTCATTGGTACAGCTTTGAACCCAGATTTACTTATTTACCAATAGTTTGCAAGCGTAAAAACCGCGGGGAATTCACTCGGTTAACGCTATTTGCGAAGGGGAGGGCCCAGGGGAGGATTCCTCAAATACACACTAGAGCTAAGCAGGGACGGTTGCACGTGCAATACCTTCAGGTCAGAACCACGGCCAAGCCATTTCGTCATTAGACGTAATGAGTTGCGAGATCACTGGAGCGTTCTCATTACGACACAAGTGAAATGATTTGCAGACGAACGGAGCGTGCCGACCCTCTGCGTCTTCAGTTTCTCGTCCCGTGTCAGCCGCGTTTTGTATATCCGGCGGCATCTCGCGCTGTCGCTCACCGCATCTGATGAACCCAGGGTGCGGGAAAAGTGCGCGGCTTGACAGTCTATCCGTCAGATGTTTAAGTAGTTACTTATTTTTTGCCCTTATTCTGGTGACATGTACGCATGCCGCTTCGCAGGCGCGAGTCGGGCTGTCGTTTGTGCGCCGTTTTTCTTCCTTTCCGTGAATTGGGACATTCGGAGGAGCTGGTGACATTGAATTTCCGGGGGTTGGGAACAAGTTTGTACCCTGTCCTGCTGTGGTTCGCGACTTTGCTTTTGTTAGGCGTCTTGGCCCTGCGGCCCGGCATTTCCGGGCAGCTTCCCAGTTCCGGCAGGAATCAGTCAGATCTTGCCCCGTTCGCTGCTCCCGACCTTGCTCCGAGCCGCCAGAGTGTCCACCCGGATCTCAGCCGGCTACCTCTGAGGTTCGAACCCAATCAGGGTCAGACAGATCCACGCGTCAGGTTTGTGGCGCGAGGCGCAGGCTACGGATTGTTTCTCACCGCAGACCAGGCGGTTCTGAGTCTGCGTTCACCCGCCAAAGGAACGTCGGTCACCCGCATGGAGCTGGTGGGCGCGAACCCGACCGCAGCCGTGAGCGGAACCAGTCAACTTCCTGGCAAGAGCAACTATTTCATCGGCAACGACCCGGCGAAGTGGCGCCACGACATTCCGCAATTTGCGCGCGTGCGATATCAGGATGTGTATCCCGGCACTGACCTGGTGTACTACGGCAACCAGGGACAATTGGAGTATGACTTCGAGGTCGCTCCGGGCGCTGATCCGAGGGAAATAAGCCTGCGGTTCACGGGGCCGGGAAAGACAAGACTCGATAGCAGCGGCGATCTGATCCTGGCCGCTGATAGGGGTGAAGTACGCCTGAAAGCCCCCCGCATTTACCAGACGTCTGGAGGCGAACGACAGGCAGTCGCGGGACGCTTCGCGGTGCGGCAGAACGGCAAAGTGGCCTTCGAAGTGGGAACCTATGATCGCAGCCGCGCCCTGGTGATTGATCCGGTCTTGAGTTACTCGACCTATTTCGGCGGCAGTGGCAACGAAGCTTGTTCTGGCATCGCTGGAATTGTCATCGCAGGGATTACATCGCCGCCATCGGGATGTCCCGCGGTGGCGATCGATGCCTCCTCCAATATTTACCTTGCGGGCTCGACCACGTCTGCTGATTTTCCGGTGACGTCGCAGGCCGGGACCACTCCTCCGCCGGCGGCGTTTCAGCCTACGTTGGCGGTAGCTCCCGACGCTTTCGTCACCAAGCTGAACGCCGCCGGCTCCGCCGTCCTGTTCTCCACGTACCTCGGTGGCGATGGCGTGGATGCCACTGCCGGGGTCGCGGCTGATTCCGCTTTCAACGTTGTAGTCGCGGGAACCACCACGTCCAGCAATTTTCCTACCAGCGGCGCTTCTGCTTTTCAGGGCACGCGGGCCAGCGCGGGCGCTCACGGGTTCGTGAGCGAACTGGATCCCACCGGGCACACCCTCCCGTACTCGACTTATCTTTCGGGGAACGGCACCGAATCCGTGCGCGGACTGGCGGTCGACCTCCGAAACAAGATTTACGTGATTGGCACCACTACCTCTACCAACCAGCCCGACGCGACCACATCATTTCCCGCCACGCTGGGTGCGATTCAGACTGCATCGCTGGGCACTAGCCAGTTCTTCGTGAGCAAGATTGACCCCACACTGATCGGATTTCCCAGCCTGGTGTATTCCACATATTTTGGCGGAGGCAATCCGGTCAGCGGGCTTACGCTGGGCGGGAGTATCGCCGTGGATGCGAACGCGAATGTTTACATCACCGGCGGCACCAACTTCCTGCACACTGGAAGTACGGCCACTGATTTTCCCATCCTCAACGCTTAC
>JBGQIG010000267.1:0-4772 GCA_041498365.1 Terriglobia bacterium
CACCTGACCGGCGATCTCCGTCCCGACTTTGGTAGCGAAAAATGCCAGCGTATTCCACGGGAGCAGGTAACCACTGAAACCGAATCCCATCGCCAGGAAGAGCAACAACATGCCGCTGAGCCAGGTTAGCTCTCGAGGCTTGCGGTAAGCGCGCAAGAAAACCACGCTAAACATATGCGCGAACGCGGTGAGAATCATCAGGTTCGCCGCCCAAGAATGAATCGAGCGCACCAGCCAGCCGAACTGCACCCGCGTCATGATGTACTGCACGCTCTCGAAAGCCTCATTGGCTCCGGCCCGGTAATAGAGCAGCAACAAGATTCCCGTGCCGACCTGGATCATGAAAAGAAAGAGGGTGATTCCGCCTAGAAAGTACCAATAGGAGAGTTTGTGAATGGGGACGGTTTTCTTCTTCAGCGGCCCGATCAGTTCCGCCCAGTGAAAGCGTTCATCCAGCCAATTCTGGATGCCGGTGAACAAGCTCACCTCAAGTCTCCCGCTTCCGGCTGACGACGATTTCGTCTCCGCGCACGTGAACTTGGAATGTATCGAGCGGACGCGGAGGCGGGCCAGAGATATTGCGTCCAGTAAGGTCGTAGAGTCCGTTGTGGCAGGCGCACCAGACCTGGTGGAGGTCGTTACGATACTGAACGGTGCAGCTCAAATGCGTGCAGACAGCCGACAAAGCGCGATACTCGCCTTCGGCGGTCATCAACAAGAGGGCGGGGCGAGTTCCAAATCTAAAAACCTTGGAGCCGTTGGGCCTCAGGTCTCCGACCTTGGATGCCACAACTTCATCGCTGCCGAGGTCCGCCACAGGCGGCGGGATGAGATAGCGAAGCACGGGATAGACAAATGCCACGATCGACGCGAATATCCCTCCGCCCAGCAGCATCTCGACCAAGCGTCGCCGCACAGGCTGAATCCTTGCGGGTTCTTGAGTTTCCATAGACTTTGCAATTGCTGCTTTTAAGGTCCCACCAAGCCGTGCATTGTCAGTGCTTTTTCGCTAAATCCCGGATGTAGACCACCAGCTTATCGATCTGTTCTTTGCTCAGTTTTGCTTCGTACGCCGGCATCTTGTCTTTGCCCTTGGCGATGTTCGCTTTCAAGTCGGCATCGGTCTTTTTCTGCACCTCGGCAGAGCGGAGATCGAGGATTTTTAGCTTTTCCCCCATCAATGTTTTTCCTGCGCCATCGGGTCCGTGGCACATCGCGCACTTGGATTTGAACAGATCGGCACCGTCATCGGCGGCGACGGAAGCGGCTGGCAACACTAGCATGGCCAAAGCCGTGACTGCGACCGCCAGTCTCTTACGCAGTGCTGACTTCATCGTGTGTTCCTCCTGAGGAATATAAAAGGGACGAGTTATTTTACTCGTCCCTGGCACTGCAAATCTCCTAAAAGCGGTACTCCAGCGTGGCCGTCAGGGTATGGACCCGGTACGAAGGCTGATCCACTCCCATGAAGAGATACCTCGCCGCCGAGGTGTCTCCAACGACGAAGCCTGGATAAAACGGGCCGGGCGTGAACGTTGGGTTCGGAGAAGTCGCTCCTGTGAACAGCATCCGGGCCGGACAGCCGTTCACCAGAGTTCCCGTGGCCGGGCTTATGCAGCCCATGTACGGAGTCATGGCCGAAGTCTGGTAGTCCCTGTTGTCGAACTGTTGGTAGCGGTACTCCACCTTCGGCATGAGTCTCTCTGAGAGCTTGTACTTGATTACGGCGGTGACCTCGTGCAGACGAGTGACCGACTCCGGGTAGGACACGCCTGCGCTGGTCCCAACGAGGACGAACTTGTCCGGATCGCCGGCCGTGAGCCGTGTCGGGTCTCCCAGGAACCGCGAAGTGATATCGCCTCTCCCTGCCGCCAGAGAGTAGTACATCGTCAGGTAGACCTTCTTTGCAAGAAAGAGATCCACGCCAGCGGAGTAAGTGTTGAAGATGTCGCTGTAGGTGCTTTCCCAGTCGTTGTTGGCGCTGTCGCAGCCGCCAGCAGAGCAGAAGGGAGCTGTGGTGGCAAACGGAGTGCGACTTCTCGAGATCATTCTCTTGTGATACCGCTCGTGCGCGTATTCGGCGAACAGGGAAACCTCCGGTGAAAAGGCGTAGGTGGCGTCAAACGTGTAAGTGTAGGCGAGGTCGTTTATCGCCCCATACAGGAAATAGGGTTTTGTGGTTGCCGCCGCGCCCGTCAGGAAGTTGAGCGGAGTTGCACTGTTGCTGCCCTCGCCGCGCCGGTTGAAATCTTGCTGGATGGTCTGGAAGCCGGCCGAGACCGTAAACTTGTCCCTGCTGTACTCCACGAGTGCGTCCACCCGGTCGAGAAGTCTCGCAGCTTCGTCGAACCTGCGGCTGCAAGGCTGAACTTCCGGGAAATCCCCTGCGGTCCTGGCTGCCAGGAGCGCAGCGGGGTCGCATTCCAGGCCTTCAGAAGCCTCGTCCTCGTACTTGTCCGGTTTGCGGTCCTGGTGACGCCCCGAGAACCGGATGAGGAGGTCCTTATGGGGAACCAGGTCCAAAGCCCCGAAGAACGAGTTCTCTAACGAGTGCGCCGCGTCGCGACGCGAACGGTCGAACCATTCCCCTTCGTAACCCGCTTTCAGCGAGCTCTTCTTCGTGAAGAACCAGTTTCCGGTCAGCTCCAGGTTCTTCTTGTTGAAGCCGGTCGCGCGTCGGAAGTTATCTTCGGTGGCGCCGCTGCCGGATGAAGCTGTGCCCGGGACCAGTTGGCCGGTTGACGGACTGTTTGCGCCGATGGTATCGCCGAGGATCGGGATGAGTGTCAAGATCGGGGTGTTATTGTTGTAATCGTACTGGCGGTAGGACAGGTCTACTTCAACGTCTTTCAGCGGGGAGTAGACCGCCTTGTAATTCATTGCCAGGGTCTGCTTCTGGCCATTCAGGCTCGGAGCCGGCAGCAGGCTCAGGGTCGTCGCCGGAATGGTGAGAGCGCCCGTGCTGTCCGGGAAGAAAATCTGCGAGTTGGCGCTGTACGGCAGGAACGGATCGTTCTGCCGCAGCCAGCCCGGGGTAACAGTGCCCATGACACGCACGTACTTGCCCACGTCAAATGCCGCCGCGGCGTTCAGGTAGTGCGCCTGATTGTCGGGGTACAAGTCCACCTGCCCCTGCGACGGAACCGCGCCGATACTGCAGCGAGCGGTCCCGGCCGGGCAACCGCTGGTTCCCGGAGCGAAGGTCTGTACCGCCACGTCCGCGGTCGCAAACGGATTGTCGAACACCATCGCAGTGGTGTTGTTTCGGAAAAACGACCCGGTATAGCCGACTTGGACGCCCCAGTCCTTTTTCCCGTACTCGGTCATGACCTTAAACAGATTATTGAAATAGTTGATGGGTTCGGGCAGCTCCGCGCCGGTGCCGGGGCTTTGCTGGTTAACGAGAGACGCATTGCCGCCCGTGGTGTTGCCGCTAGCGCCGGCGCTCGGGCTGGAGTTCAAGATCAGCCCGATGGGGCGCGTGCCCGACTCGTGTTCCCGCGAAAACAGAAACGTGGCATTCCAGTGTGCCGTGATGTTCCAGCTCAGCAACCCGGTTGCCGCTTTGCGCTGGATGGCCGGGGTGATGAAGTTCTCGCCCGGCACGATCTGTGAGGCGATAAATCCAGGCAGACTGACATTGAGCCGTGCCGCCGTGCACGGCGCCGTGGCGCAAACGATCGAAGACCGGTCCTGCAACACCTGCTTCGTCGCGGGGAGGATCGTAAACACTCCCGGACTGGTCTGAACGTAGAGGCTGCGGGCTGTGTTGGTGTAGATGTGCGGGATCTCGTCGTATCGGAATTGGATCTTGAACTTCCCATACTGGCCAATGGTGGCCAGATAGCTTTGATTCTTGTAGAGCGTGCTTTGCGACTGCAGGCTCACATAATTCTTTGTGCCAAGGATGTTGTCATAAGCCAACTGCAGCTTGCGTACCACAAAACCGTTCCTGCGGTCGCCATATTCGTTGAATTTCGAAGTCAGCACATCGGGAGTAAACGGAAGGTCTGGGCGCCCATACACCTCGCCCCACACGTGGCGGACTCCAAACTCCACGCTCCCATGCTGTGGGGATTCTTCCTTGACTGCAGTTTCTTCCTTCGCTGCCGGCTTTTCCTTCGCCGCGGGCTGCTCCTGGCTGAATAGCAGAGCCGGGGCGAACAGGAGTGCGAGCAGTATCAGTGTCGTAGGCTGTCTGACCAGTTTCATGGCTCTCTCCTTCTTAGCGCAGGAACATGTTCCCGGAGGGATGGTTCGATCCGTGGATCGCGGAGTGGCAGTTCGTGCAACCCCGGTTGAAATCACGGACCGAGTTAAGGAGTGTCGGTGTAGTGGGGTGGCGGCTGGTTACGTGGCAACTATCGCAAACGCGCGGCATGCGCACCTTCAGCAATTGCGGATTGTTGGTCCCATGCGCCTCATGGCAATTGGCGCAGTTTTCCATCACCGGCGGATGCTCCCACAGGAAGGGCCCGCGCCGTTCGGTGTGGCAGCTCAGGCAGTTCTCGTTGGTCGTGCTCTGAATGAGCTGCTTGGGATTGGGCGAGCCGTGGGGATTGTGGCAACTAGTGCAGGTCACTTTGCCTTCGCGATACGGCATGTGCGACGAACGCTGCAACTGTGCACGCCGCATCTGATGGCACTGTAGGCACAACTCGGGCTGCGATTTCTTTACACCCCTGTTTTCGGTGAGAGGAGCGTTGTAGCGGGCATCGGAAGAGACCGAGCGCACGATTTCTTGCTTCACCTGGTGGCAATCCACGCAGGCC
>JBGQIG010000268.1:0-4770 GCA_041498365.1 Terriglobia bacterium
GGCGTGGACGCCGGTGCTCGGGGACCGCTCGTCGAGCAGGCCCGCCTCCGCGATTTCCTGATTCCGCAGAGGGGTGTGTTTGCGGTGGCGCGTGCGTTCTTGAGGGCCGATTCCGCCACCAACTTCGCCGCTATCACGCCCCAGCCGTGAGCTTGTGGCTCTTGGACTGCGCGATGCCGTACTGGCGGATCTTGTAGAGCAGGGCTTTGTAGCTGATCTGGAGCAACACGGCTGCCTGCTTGCGGTTCCAGTTGGTCTGGTCGAGGGCTTGCCGGATAGCTTCCGCTTCCGCTTCGTCCTTGGCGCTGCGCGCGACCGACTTCAATCCTCCTCCGCCTTCCGCAGAGGCGTGTGCGGCGTCCGGCTTTGCTCCCTGCCCGTCGTTGCCGGGATGCAGTTCCTGCACCGCCAGCTTCTCGTCGCCCAGCACCAGGTAGCGTTTGATAAAGTTGTTCAGCTCGCGCAGGTTGCCGGGCCAGGAATATTCCTGACATGCCTGCAGCATGTTGGGAGAAAGCGGCAGAGGGGGCCGCGCGTACTGCTCCGACATGCGTGACATGAAATGCTTCAACAGGATCGGGATTTCTTCCTTGCGCTCTCTCAGTGGAGGCAATTGCAGCATGAAAGCATTCAGGCGGTAGTAAAGATCTTCGCGCAGGCGCTTGCTGGCCAACGCTTCCGCGATATTGATGTTGGTCGCGGCCAGAATACGGACGTCTACTTTGACCACGGAGCGGCTGCCCAGGCGCGAGAACTGCTGGTCCTGCAACACGTGCAGCAGCTTGGCCTGCAGGAGGGGGGGCATCTCCCCGATTTCGTCGAGCAGGATCGTACCCTTGTTGCACAGCTCAAATTTGCCTGGCTTGGCATGGGTGGCGCCGGTGAACGCACCGGCTTCGTAACCGAACAGCTCACTTTCCAGCAGGTCAGCGGGCACGGCTGCGCAATTCACCTTCAGGAAAGTGCGATGGGCGCGCGGGGACAGCTTGTGAATCAGCCGCGCCACCACTTCCTTGCCGGTGCCGCTCTCTCCCAGCATCAGGACTGGAATATCCACGTTGGCTACCAACGCAGCCTGCGATCGAATCTTGCGCATGGCCGGACTCGCCGCCACGAAAAACACGTCGTCGTAGAGCTCTTCCACCTCGCCGGGATAGTTCTGCTGGTTCTTGCCCAGGCACTGGTCAATGACGGCGTCGAGCTCCGCCTTCTGAAAAGGCTTGGTGATGTAATCGTGAGCCCCCAGGCGGATGGCCTGCACCACCTTGCGGGTATCGCTGACACAGGAAAGCATTACGACTTTCACGCCCGGCAGGACTTGACGCAACTGCTCCAGAGTCTGCAGCCCGTCGATTCCTGGCATCAGCAGGTCCAGCAGGACCAGATCGGGCCGCAGGCCTTTCTGCACCCGCTCGAGCGCCGCTTCGCCAGTCGAGGCGGTTTCGACCGTGTAGTCATCCACTTCGAGCAGGGTGCGGATGTAGCGCAGCATTCCTGGTTCGTCATCGACCAATAAGATGTTGACCGCTTCGGTCATTTATTTTTTCCCTTTGCTGGGGGCGATGGAAACGGGCTTGAGCGGAACGATGAAAGAGAATTTGGAGCCTGCCCCTGGTTCACTTTCCACCCAGATCTTGCCGCCCATGGCGCTCACCAGACGGCGCGCGATAGCCAGTCCCAAACCCATTCCTTCCGTTTGCGCTTCATTTTGCGGCAGACGGAAAAAGTCGTCGAAAACCTCGATGTGATACTCGGCTGGAATTCCCGGGCCGGTGTCGGAAACGCTGACCTTTACCGAGTTAGGCAGCGGATCGTTCTGGCGGCGCCTTTCGCTGGGAATGGCGGAGCTGTTGGGATTCCTGCGCTCCCACATATAAGGTTCGGCGTGCAGCCAAACCGTCCCTCCGGCAGGTGTGAACTTAGAGGCATTCTCCAAAAGATTCGAAATCACCCGCTGCAGCTTGGCCGAGTCAAATGAGAGCTCAGGCAACTTGTCATTGGCCAGGAAGTACAGCGCCAGGCCCCGCTCCTGAAACCGGTGAGACCAGAGGCGGCAGACCTCGGCCAGGCAGGGATTCACGTTCCCGGTCTCGTACCGCATCTTCATTTCGCCGGTTTCGAGAACGGTGTAGCTGAGGAAATCTTGTATGAAGTGTTGCAAGCGTTGCCCGCTGGAGCTCATATCACCGAGAATTTCCCTCTGCCGCTCGTTGAGCGCGCCCAACTTTTCATTCTGCAGCAGTTCGATATAGCCGTTCAGGATGGCGAGCGGGGTTTTGAGGTCATGGGCGGCGGAGGCGAGGGCATTGGTCGTACGCGAGGACCTCTCCCGAAGCTGGTTGTACTCGTGCAGCAGATCGTCGTAGCTGAGGGGGTCTCCGGCGGGACGCTCAGCGGGAGTAGGTTCGGCGCTGGGCGCTCCCGGCCGTGCTTCCCGAGAGAGACACGTATTTTCTGGCACCACTCCCATAGGTGGAAAACTCACAGGTTTGGCTTGCACGGGGAGGGTACGAAAATAGCCCAGCGTCCTGAATTTTGATGCCTTTAAATCCTATGACACAGTTTTTCCACTGTCAACGGAAAATGCAATCAAATGGTAACTGAAGGAAAAAACCTTGCAGTTCTAAGAGCTTCAAAGGTCGAGACTAAGGGCATTCTAATAGACGAACAAAAGGAGAAAATCCTACGCGCTCGATCGGGCTGTAATGGGGAACTTATGGAGAAATCGCCCGAAATTGTGCCGGTTTCTTACTGCAAACGACAACACCCTTCCGGCTGGTTTGGCCCCCAAGGTGCGGGACAAGGTTTATCTCGTGTTCAAAGGGGTCGGCTTGAAGCGTCTGAATCCTCCAGCGGAGCGCCGAAAATGGCCGCGTCTCCCCATTGCCATACCGGTGTTTGTTCGTAGCCGCGACGAGAAAGGTAAAGAGCTTTTGGAGTTCGCCACCGCGCTTAATATCTCCGCCGGCGGCGCCCTGGTTGCGGTTCGCCGCTCTTTGCCGCTCTCCGCGCAGGTTTTGCTCGAGATTCCGAGCGCCCCGCTGGCGGTCGCAAATTCGTTGCCCAAGGCGGCTCGCAATCTTCGCGCCCGCACTTTGCGAGTGACCCATGCCGATGGCTACCATCTGGTCGGCCTCAAGTTCGCTCATCCCCTCGTAGGCAAAGCCACCAAACCCCCCGCCCATCGAAGGAAAGTTGCTTCTATGCTGTGAAAAGTTTTTCCCACCTCTCCGATAGCGTTTGTGGGGGCCTTGTGTACCTTATCTGATCGTATGGTGCCCGGGGAAGAATTCTGGAACTCTATAATTCTAAATAATTTAGCCTCGATTTATGGCCCCGAATTCCGGATGGCCATGGTTTGGCTCTCGGGGTGCACACCAAAGGTCTGCACGAACGGGCCATGGGCCACTAGATACTCATGACAACTACACCATCCGTCACTTCGCTGGCTACTTCGCTGGGAGAGTTTCCTCCTGAGGCCGTAATTTTCGGCCACTCTGAAGTCATGCAGTTGCTTCGAAACCGCATGGACAAGGTGGCAAGCGCCAATGTCCCGGTCCTGATTCAGGGCGAGAGCGGTACCGGCAAAGACATCATCGCACGCATGATCCATGGCCTTTCTCCCTGGCGGAGTGGTCCATTCGTCAAAGTGAATTGCCCTGCTATTCCCGGCACGCTTCTTGAAAGTGAGCTCTTCGGATACGAAAAGGGCGCCTTCACCGGAGCCTACGGATCGAAACCCGGCCGCGTGGAACTAGCCCATCGGGGCACGCTTTTTCTGGATGAGATCTCCGAACTCGACCTGAGTCTGCAGTCCAAGCTCCTGCAGTTGCTGCAGGACGGACAGTTCTGCCGCATCGGCGCCCAGGAGGACAAGAAAGTCGAAGTGCGCGTAGTCTGCGCCACCAATCGGGTGTTGGAAGTGGAAATCGAGAGCGGCACTTTCCGGCAGGATTTGTTCTATCGCATTAACGTGGTCAATCTGCAGATGCCGCCTTTGCGCGAGCGCCGCGGGGACATTCCGGATCTGGTCACATTTTTCCTGGAGTACTACAACCGCAAATACAACTGCCGGGCAAAGGCTCTTTCAGCAGACCTGATGTCGTCTTTGCAGAAATATCACTGGCCCGGCAACATCCGCGAACTGGAAAACCTGATCAAACGCTATGTGATTCTGGGCAACGAGGAAGTCATCAGCAGCGACCTGGTTTCGCACCAGCAGGAATATTCCACCCTCGACATTAATTTCGACGGGCCGATCGCTTTGAAGACAATCACGCGCCAGGCCACCCGGGAACTGGAGCGCAAGGTCATCCTGAAAGTCTTGCAAGCCCACCACTGGAATCGCAAGCAGGCGGCACGCGCCCTGAGCATCAGCTACCGCGCCCTGCTATACAAGATTCGCGATGCGGGTCTGCCTCCCAACCGTTCGTCCCGCCGTCGCATCGAACCAGTTCCTACCCAGGACGTGGCGGCCGACTAAAGTCAGTGTGGGGCGGACACTCTTGTCCGCCGCCTTTGACTTGGCTTTTGGCCGTCCAAACTAGTTCAAGGCCCGTAACGAAAAAATCAACGTCAACTTCAAAGGCGGCGGACAAGAGCGTCCGCCCCACACGAGACGCCGTCTCCAATGCTATAGTTTTGTCCTGAATAAGGCAGCACTGCAAGTGGCTGCTGCCAGGCTTTCATTTCCTAATCAGCGAGGCGAACTGTGAAAGGTGATCCCAAAGTCATCGCAGTACTTAACCAGGTACTGAAGGCGGAATTGAC
>JBGQIG010000269.1:0-4754 GCA_041498365.1 Terriglobia bacterium
CACGAATCCAGGCAGAACCCGTGGTCACAGGGGACTGATGAAAGCTCACAACGGTAATGTTTCGGGAGCATCGCCAAGTCAGGAGAGCAGGACTCGGGAGGGCACGGCTTTCAGCCGTGCTGTTCTAAGGGACAAAGCGGTTACGGCACGGCTGAAAGCCGTGCCCTCCCGGCTCGGAAATCTCATAGGGCGCTGCCGGCGTCCAATCCAAATCGCCGTGCTGCTTCTTGCTGTGTTCGTATTTCTCGGCGCCGGCGACGAAGGCGCGCGCTTCAGCTCCCTGGGCCACAAGCTCATGTGCGTCTGCAGTTGCAGCCAGGTGCTGCTGGAGTGCAATCACGTAGGCTGCCGTTACTCCGACCGCATGCGCGAAGAACTCGCCGCCGCTCTCGATCGTCCCGACAGTGACGACCTGGTGCTGCAATCCTTCGTCCAGAAGTATGGTCCCACCGTGCTGCTGGCGCCCACCACCACGGGCTTCAACCGCCTTGCCTGGGTGATGCCATATCTTGCGCTGGTGCTCGGTCTGACCACCGTGATACTTATCGTCCGCACCTGGAGAATGCGCCCGCTGGCAATGCCTGCAGGCGGAGTGGCTCCGGTCAGTGGCCCCGAGTTCGAGCGCTTCCGCGACCAGGCCCGGAGGGACACGGAACTATGAGCCTGCTGATCTGCGTCCTGATTACTCTGTGCGTTTTGTTCTACGTCTTCTATCTTCCGGGAAAGCTCCAGCTCAGTCCCCCGAAGACCAGGGTCGCCTACTTGCGGGAGCGCAAAGAAGCGGTCTACGAGAACCTGCGTGATCTCAGCTTTGAATTCAAGGCGGGGAAGTTTCCCGACTCTGATTATCAGGCCATGAAGACTTCTCTCGAAGAAGAAGCTGCCGTCATCCTGGCCGAGATGGCGCGATTGGAAGAAGGTGCTTTGTCCCCCGCAACGAGAAAGGGAACTCAAGTTTGAGATTTCTTACTGATTCGATTGTCATCCTGAGTGAGACGTTTTTTGCCTCACCAAGGACCTGGCCGAGACACCGTGCGCGATCCCGCTCCAGCGAGATCGCAATAAAGCGCGGGGCGAGCCTCCTTACTGTTTTTGTTTGCACATTGTTCCTGCTTTCCACCCCCGCGTCCGCTCAAACCCTGAACGGCACGCTCAAGAACGGAACTACAGGCAAGCCCGCCGGGGGGGATGACGTCGTACTGATCAAACTGGCGGAGGGGATGGAAGAGGCGGCCCGCACCAAAGCCGACACCAGCGGTCACTTCAGCTTCAACCTGCCTGACTCAGGCCCCCATCTGATTCGCGCCATCCACCAGGGCGTCACCTACCACCGCATGGCGCCTCCGGGGACGAATTCGGTAGAAGTGCAGGTTTTCGACGTGTCAAAGAAGATCGACGCTATTAGTGTCACCGCCGACGTCATGCGCTTTCAGGCCCAGGGCAACCAGCTGCAGGGCACCCGGCTATTCGCGGTAAATAACAATTCCGATCCGCCGCGCACCCAGATGAACGACCAGAACTTTGAGTTCTTTCTGCCCGAAGGCGCACATGTTGTTGAAGCGTCCGCCGAGACCGCGGGGGGACAGCCAATCAGCTCTTCCCCGGTTCCGCAGAAGGAAAAGAACCGATACGCCTTTGTTTTTCCGTTGCGACCCGGTCAGACTCTGTTTCAGGTTGGCTTCGAGCTCCCCTACAGCGGAGAGGCCAGCATCGATCCCAGAGCTCTCTACCCGGCCCAGCACTTTGTGGTGATGCTGCCCGGGACCATGCAGTTTTCCCCGAGCCCCGGCGGCGGATTCGAGTCCAGGCCGAATCCGCGAGAGCCTTCCGCCACGGTGGAGGTAGCCTCCAATACCAAACTCGGCCAGCCGCTGGCTTTCAAGATTTCGGGAACAGGTACCTTGACCGAGGCCCGCGACGACAGCCAGGGAAATGCCCCCGCCGAGAGCGGGGCCGCCACCGCCGGACGCGATTCCCGTCCGGGTGGAGGGCTGGGCCCGCCTATCGATGCTCCCGATCCGCTGGAAAAATATCGCTGGTACATCCTTGGAGGTTTTGCCCTGGCGCTGGCCGGGGGCGCCATCTACATTACCGGCCGCTCCAGACTCGCGACCGCCCCCGATTTCGCTGCCTCCGATCTGGAACTGCCTGACAGCACCCCCGCCCGGCAAACGGCTCCGGCCCGTTCCGGCCTACTTCTTGAAGCCCTGAAGGAAGAGCTGTTTCAGCTGGAAGTCGAACATAAGCAAGGCCATATTTCGCAGCCGGAATATGAAAAGGCCAGGGCTGCGCTGGACCAGACCCTGGAGCGGGCCCTCAAACGCGTATCTCTGCAACAGACAAAACCGTAGTCCGAGGCACTTCCAATTAGTGCGCCCACTGCGGCCGGGCTGCCTCCGTATTCGTGCATGCATCTCTTTGTTCGGCGTACCATCTAATGAGAGTAGTTAAATTTATGGGAAACACTTTCAAAACCGCACTTCTTCTTACCGCCATGACTCTGTTGCTTATGGTGGTAGGCCGTGCCCTTGGCGGCCAAAACGGGATGCTGCTTGCCCTGGGCATTGCCGCGGTGACCAACTTCGTCGCCTACTTCTTTTCCGACAAGATCGCTCTGAAGACCTATCGCGCTCAGCCGGTCACGCGAGAACAATTGCCTCGCGTGTACAACGTGGTCGAGCGGATGACCCAGAAGATCGGTCTCCCGATGCCGAAGATTTACGTCATCCCCACCGATTCGCCGAACGCCTTCGCCACCGGACGAAATCCGAAGCATGCTTCGGTCGCTGTCACCGAGGGCATTCTGAATCTGCTGAATGACGAGGAACTGGAAGGCGTCCTGGCGCATGAACTCGGCCACGTAAATAACCGCGACATCCTGATTAGTTCGGTCGCAGCTACCATCGCCGGTGCGATTACCTGGTTGCGCTATGGCGCCTATTTCGGAATGGGGGGTCGCGATGATCGTCGCGGCGGAGGCATGGGTGATCTGCTGATGCTGATCCTCGCTCCTATTGCCGCCATGCTGATTCAGATGGCCGTATCGCGCTCGCGCGAGTACGCGGCGGACGAAACCGGCGCGCACTTTACCGGCAACCCGTACGCCCTGGCCAGCGCCCTGGCCAAGCTGGATGCCTATTCGCGCCGCGTTCCCATGATGGGCACGCCTTCGACCGCGCACCTGTTCATCGTCCAGCCGCTGTTGGGTATGAATTTTGGCAGTTTGTTCTCTACCCATCCGCCGATTGCGAAGCGCATCGAGCGGTTGACGGGAAGACCGGCAGAGTTTACGCAGTGAAGCTCTCAGCTGTCAGCCTTCAGCCATCAGCTAAGACGCAAGGCTGTTGGGTTTTGGCAGACAGCTGAGAGCTGATGGCTGACAGCTCACATGTGACGTTCGTAACGCCTCTCACCCATCTCAACCGCCGCGAGCGCATAGTAGAATTTCTCGATGCCGCCTGAAACGGCCATTGCCGCGTCCCATCGTGCGACGCAGCTGGAGAACGTGCTCCGCAAGGTAATTCGCGGCAAGGACGATATCATCCGTCTCGCCCTGGTCTCCGTACTCGCTCGCGGGCACCTGCTGATCGAAGGCGTCCCTGGAGTGGGCAAGACCACTCTCGGCCAGGCACTGGCCCGCGCCATCGACTGCACCTTTCAGCGGGTACAGTTCACCAGCGACATGCTGCCCTCGGATGTCCTCGGCATCTCCATCTACTCCGCCATCGAGCAACAGTTCGAATTCAAGCGCGGACCGGTTTTCACTAACGTCCTGCTGGCCGACGAGATCAACCGCACCACTCCCAAGACGCAATCCGCCTTGCTCGAAGCCATGAACGAAGGCCAGGTCACGGTGGACTCGCACTCCTATTCGCTGCCGCAGCCGTTCCTGGTGATTGCCACGCAGAACCCCGTAGAGCACCACGGCACCTATCCTTTGCCCGAGTCGCAACTGGATCGCTTCCTCATGCGGGTGAGGATGGGATATCCCGATGGCGATTCCGAACGCGAAATCCTGCGCTCGGAGGCCGGAGCCGCACAGCTGGAGCTCCTCGAACCAGTGCTCACGGCCTCCGATGTGCTTGAGATGCAGCAGGCGGTGACCCAGGTGCGGGTTGATGATTCTCTGGTCAGCTATGTGCTAGCAATCGTCCGCGCCACTCGCGACTCCGACCAATTTTCGCTCGGCGTTTCACCCCGCGGCTCGCAGATGCTCTATCGTGCCGGACAGGCGATGGCCTTTCTGGACGGCCGAACCTTCTGCGTCCCGGAAGATTTCAAACCGTTGGTCGTGGCGGTGTTTGCCCACCGTGTGGCTGTCAATGGCCGCTACTCATCTTCTCTAAAAAAATCCTAACAGGCAGAGCAGTTGATCCAGGAATTAGTCGAGAGCATACGCGTCCCGGTATAAAACTGAGAACAGAGAACCGGTAACTCAATACTGGTTTTCTTCAACCGGACTCAGGTAGCACCGGCAAGCCCTGTCGGTTCGCCAGCACTGGCTTTCGCTCTCACCGCCCTGCATAATGGCCGCCATGTCATTCCTACGCTTCCTCATGCTGCTCTCCCTGATCGTCTGGCTGGGCGGGCTGATATTTTTCCCTGTGGTTGCGCAGACCGCCTTCTCGGTGCTGCCGACACGGCAGTTGGCCGGATCTGTAGTTGGACGTTCGCTGGGAATCCTGCATTGGATGGGTATTGTCTCCGCCATCGTCTTTCTGGTCAGTTCGCTGCTTTACAGCCGGATCAGCACC
>JBGQIG010000270.1:0-4751 GCA_041498365.1 Terriglobia bacterium
GCATCGCAGTGACGGCAAACAGTCCGAAGAGGCTGAGGCCGCTCACGTTGCCGTTTCTGCTCTATAGAGGATTTGCAAGCCTTTGTCTCGAACGCAGATCCTCCATGTCACCACTACTTTGGATAGGGAATCAAGGCTCAGGTTGAGGTCCAGCACGTTGACCCGCGGCTCCCCAAAGAATCCCCATTGCCTGCCCTGTATGTGTCTTGCCACCAGACTCCGCACTGCATCCTCACTCAGGCCACGCGCTTTGGCTACACGCGGGACCTGGAATTCAGCGTTTGCGGGCGTGATGTCTGGATCAAGTCCTGAAGCCGAGGTCGTGACCAGATCGACAGGAACCGGCTTGCCTGGATTCTCCGCCTGCGCACTGGCCACGTCGGCGTTCACGCGATCAACGAGTTTTTGGTTTGTCGGGCCAAGGTTGGAACCAGCAGAACTGGTAGCGTCATAGCCGTTCCCTGCCGCGGAAGGACGGGGATGAAAGTAGCCCGGCCCGGTAAAGGGCTGGGCAATGATGTGCGAGGCAACCACGACGCCGTTGCGGCGTACGAGCTGCCCGTTGGCTTTCTCCGGGAAGAGAACCTGCGCCAGCCCGGTGACTACCAGGGGATAGACGAGGCCCAGCAGCACAGTCGTCACTATTGTCATGAGTACGGAAATCAGAAGATTTTTCTTCATGGTAATCCTCAGGCCATTCCAATCCGGGTGATGATCATATCGATCAGCTTGATGCCCATGAACGGGATGATGATTCCACCCACGCCATAGATCAGCAGATTGTTGCGCAAGAGTGCGGCCGCACCCATGGCGCGATACTTCACGCCACGCAGCGCTAGCGGGATCAAGGCAACGATGATCAGCGCGTTGAAAATGACGGCGGACAAGATCGCTGACCCCGGCGTCTTGAGCTGCATGATGTTGAGCGCGTTGAGAACCGGGAACGTGCCGGCAAACATCGCTGGAATGATGGCAAAATACTTGGCCACGTCGTTGGCGATGGAGAACGTGGTCAGGGCACCGCGGGTCATCAGCAACTGCTTGCCGATTTCGACAATCTCAATCAGCTTGGTGGGATTCGAATCCAGGTCCACCATATTTCCCGCTTCTTTCGCAGCCTGGGTACCGGTATTCATGGCGACGCCGACATCCGCCTGGGCCAGGGCGGGAGCGTCATTAGTGCCGTCTCCAGTCATGGCTACCAGTTTCCCATCGCCCTGTTCGCGGCGGATAAGGTCCATCTTTTCCTTTGGCGTCGCCTGGGCCAGGAAGTCATCGACTCCAGCCTCGCGGGCGATGGCAGCGGCCGTGAGCGGGTTGTCGCCCGTGATCATGACCGTCCGAATTCCCATGGCGCGGAGCTGGCTGAAGCGTTCGCTGATTCCGCCTTTGACGATGTCTTTGAGATAGATCACGCCCAGGGCGTGGCGATTCTCAGAGACAACGAGGGGCGTGCCGCCGGAGCGGGCGATCCGGTCAACTGTCGCCTGCACTTCCTTTGGGAGTCCGTTACCGTTTGTCCCAGAAATATATTTTGCAATTGCATCCGACGCGCCCTTGCGGATCTCGCGGCCGTCAATATTTACGCCCGACATTCTGGTTTGTGCCGTGAAGGGCACAAAGTGCGCTTCGTGCGACGCCAGATCGCGCCCCCGGAGGCCGTATTTTTCTTTTGCCAGAACCACAATAGAGCGGCCTTCCGGCGTCTCATCGGGTAGCGATGACAACTGGGCTGCGTCGGCCAGTTGGGCCTCCGTGACTCCGGAGGCTGGAATAAACTCGGCCGCCTGACGATTTCCCAGGGTGATGGTGCCTGTTTTGTCGAGCAGGAGCGTGTTGACATCACCGGCCGCTTCTACCGCCCGCCCGGACATAGCCAGGACGTTGTGCTGTACCAGGCGGTCCATTCCTGCGATACCAATCGCGGACAGCAGGCCTCCGATCGTGGTCGGAATAAGGCAGACGAGCAGTGAAACCAGCACGAATACCGTCTGGGGTGATCCCGAGTAGATTGCGAACGGCTGCAGCGTGACCACAGCCAGCAGAAAGATGATCGTCAGCCCAGCCAGCAATATGTTCAACGCGATTTCGTTAGGAGTCTTCTGCCGTTCTGCGCCTTCCACCAAAGCGATCATGCGATCCAGGAATGTTTCTCCGGGATTGGACGTAATCTTGATCTTGACATGGTCCGAGAGCACTCGGGTTCCGCCGGTCACTGCCGATCGGTCTCCTCCCGCTTCACGAATCACCGGCGCAGATTCGCCCGTGATTGCGGATTCGTCGACCGAGGCCACGCCTTCAATGATTTCACCGTCGCCCGGAATGAATTCGCCCGCCGAAACCGACACCAAGTCGCCGGAACGCAGCTTCGAACTGGGGATCTTTTCGATCGTGCCATCCGGCAGAACCCGATTGGCGACAGTCTCGGACCTTGCTTTTCGCAGGGCATCTGCCTGTGCTTTGCCACGCCCTTCGGCCATAGCTTCGGCGAAATTCGCGAACAGCACGGTGAACCACAGCCACAACGTGATCTGCAGATTGAAGCCGAACTCGCCCTGGTGGCCAAGCACATCCCGCACCAACAGAGCGCTGGTAACCACGCTGCCGACTTCCACCACGAACATGACGGGGTTGCCCATCATCTTGCGGGGGTTCAGCTTCACGAATGAATCCCAGATCGCGCGTTGCACGATCTTCATGTCCCAAATCGCTCTACCTTTTTTCTCTGCCATATTTCCTCAAAAAACGTCCCTCAGAAAGTCTTGCCGGCGTGCAGCAGCAGGTGCTCAAGGATGGGTCCAAGACTCAGCGCGGGGAAGAAAGTCAGTGCGCCCACAATCACGATCACGCCCACCAGCAACACGCTGAACAGGGGGGTGGTCACGGGGAACGTGCCCAGCGATGGCGGAACATACTTCTTCTTGGCCAGGTTCCCGGCAATAGCCAGCATGGGAAGAATCATGAAGAAACGTCCCACCAGCATCGTCATCCCACCGGCGATGTTGTACCAGGGAGTGTTTCCGTTCAATCCGCCGAACGCGGAACCGTTATTGCCCGCCTGCGACGTAAAGGAATACAGGATCTGCGTGAGACCGTGCGGGCCCGGATTGCTGATGCTGGATGTGCCAAATCCCGCCACCGATGAAATGCCGGTAAGCACCAGAATTACGAGGGGAAAGACCAGCGTCACCAGTATGGCCATCTTCACGTCGTAGGATTCGATCTTCTTCCCCAGGTACTCCGGAGTTCGCCCCACCATCAGCCCGGCAATGAACACAGAAAGCACGACGTAAATCAGGATCCCGTACATCCCGGCTCCCACGCCTCCGAATACGGTTTCGCTGAGCATGATGTTAGCCAGAGGAACCATGCCGCCCAGAGGAGTGTAGGAATCGTGCCAGCTGTTGATGGCGCCGCAGCTGGCGTCGGTAGTGATGGTGGCGAACAGCGTGGAATCGGCAATGCCAAAGCGAACTTCCTTGCCCTCCATGTTGCCGCCGGACTGCGTCAGGCCGCTACGCTGGTCAATTCCCTTAAGCAGAGGATTGCCCTTGGACTCCGCCCAATAGGCCGTCGTGACTCCGGCCACGAACAGAATCGCCATGGCCGCCCAGACCGCCCAGCCGTGACGCTGCGATCCCGTCATTCGACCGAGCGTGTAGGTGAGGCCGGCAGGAATCACGAAGATGGAAATCATCTCCAGATAATTGCTTAGCGGCGTGGGATTCTCGAAGGGATGGGCGCTGTTGGCATTGAAGAAGCCGCCGCCGTTGGTGCCCAACATCTTGATCGCTTCCTGGGACGCGACCGGTCCTTGCGCGATCACCTGGTCGGTCACGGTGTCCATCACTGGCTTGCCATCCGGGCCCACCACCGGTTTCCCATCGGCTACTTTCTGGACCTGCTGGGGCTCGATCAGCTTCACCGTGTCATACGGTCGCAAGTTCTGTACCACGCCCTGCGAGACCAGAAACAACGCGTAGACTATGCAAGTCGGCAGCAGTACCCACAGAGTCGTCCGGGTCAGGTCAACCCAAAAGTTGCCGATGGTATCTCTTTCCCGCCGCGCGATGCCGCGAATGAACGCAATCGCCAGCACAATGCCGACCGCTGCGGAGGCGAAGTTGTGATAGGCCAGCCCAGCCATCTGGGTGAGATAGCTCATGGTGGCTTCGCCGCCGTAGTTCTGCCAATTGGTGTTGGTCGTGAATGACGCCGCAGTGTTGAAGGCCAGATCGGGAGCTACCGCCGCGAACTTCTGCGGATTCCAGGGAAGGAGTTGCTGGGTGCGCTCGATCAGGTACAGCACCAGCATGGAGACGGCGCTGAACAGCAACATGGAGAACGCGTATTCCGTCCACCGCATGTCGTGTTCCTCGTCCACCCGGGTCAGGCGGTAGAGCAGGCGCTCAACCGGCCGCAAGACAGGATCGAGAAAAGTGCGCTCCCGGTTGAAAACCCGCGCCATAAACACGCCCATCGGCTTGGTCACCGCGAATATCACGGCGAGGTACACGATGATCTGCAACCAGCCATTTGCTGTCATTTTCTAAAACCTCTCCGGCCGCAACAGGGCGTACAGCAGGTACACCATCAGCAACGCACTGACGACCAGCATGATGACCGATTCAACATTCATGTCATTCCACCTCAGCGAATGCGATCGCAGAACTTCACATACGCGATAGAAATCAGAAAGAACACAATTGTGACTGCCACGAAAATGATGTCTCGCATGTCCGTCGTCTCCA
>JBGQIG010000271.1:0-4720 GCA_041498365.1 Terriglobia bacterium
CTCCCGTGCCGTCAACTTCAAAGCTCAACACACCGCCACCGCCGTGCATCTGTTCCATCGCCAAAGCGCGCTGCGGGTGGCCTTCCACGAAGGGATAATGCACCCGCCTCACCTTGGATTGCTGGGCAAGGAACTGGGCGACCCGCAAGGCGTTGTCATTCTGCCGCTGCACCCGTACGGCCAGTGTCTTGATGCCGCGGAGAAGCAGCCAGGCCGCGTGGGGATCCATCGTTCCGCCCAGGGTGGTGCGGCTTTCATGGATTTTCTGGATCAGATCATCACGGCCGGCGACGATGCCGCAGATCAGATCGGAGTGTCCGGCAAAATATTTGGTGCCCGAGTGCATGATCAGGTCAATGCCGAAATCTGCCGGGCGCTGGTTGATCGGTGTAGCGAAAGTGCTGTCTATGAATGTAATGAGATTGTGCTTCTTGGCGAGAGCCGTCACCTTCCGCAAATCAACCACGCGCAATATCGGGTTGGTCGGTGATTCCAGATAGAGCAGCTTAGTGTTCGGGCGGATGGCGCGGGCGTGCTGATCGTATTCCGTTGTATCCACAAAGGTGGTTTCGATGCCAAGCTTAGGCAGCCATTGGCTCAGGAACTTGGTAGCCCCGCCATAGATGTCTCGCTGGGCAACGATGTGGTCGCCGCTCTTCAGCAGGGCCAGTACCGAAGTCGTGATCGCATTCATTCCGGAAGCAAAGAGCAGCGCGGCATCGGTGCCTTCCAGTTCCGCGATAGCCTTTTCGGCCACGGTGTGAGTCGGGTTGCCGTAGCGAGTGTAGAACATGTCCGTAGACGTCGCGCGCACCTGCTGCTCGCTGTCCGTGACTTCGAAGGTGGAAGTCTGGTAGATCGGGGTGGTCAGCGGTCCATTCTTCTTATGAAGATCTGTGCCGCCGCGAACCGCTTCCGTTTCCGGTTGGTGCTTGTGCTTTTTCATACCTGCTCCTCTAGGCTCCGGCCAACGCGGTGTCGAACGCCGGTACAGGAGACAGCCATTCGGCAGAGCGCGGATGGCGTCCGCAGACGAGCTTCTCAAATTCAGCTTGCAGAGCTCGCGTGACCGGGCCGGTCTCACCGTTGCCGATGGTACGGAAGTCGATCTCCCGCAGGCCAACAACCTCGGCGGCGGTGCCGCAGACGAAGACTTCATCTGCGATGTAGAGTTGATCGCGGGAAATCGGCTCCTCGACTATGGTGTAGTCCAGGTCGCGCGCCACCACCAACAGGCTGTCGCGCGTGATGCCCTCCAGAATGGCTGCGCGAGGCGGTGTGTAAATGACGTTATTGCGCGCCAGAAAGATATTCTCGCCCGTACACTCGGCGACGTAACCTTGCGGATCGAGCATGATGGCTTCATCGAAGCCGGCGCGCTGTGATTCGGTCTTAGCCAGAATCGAACTCACGTAATTTCCCGACACCTTGGCCTTCGTCATCATGATGTTCGGGTGCAGGCGCGTGAACGAAGAAATGTTGGCGCGAATGCCGCGCTCCTTCGCTTCTGCGCCCAGGAAGGCAGTCCACTCCCAGACAGCGATGATCAGCCGTGGTTTGCCGCTATCCACCACCAGGTTCATGGCGCCGTCGAGATAAATCACCGGGCGGATATAGCAAGCCGAGAATTTATTGGCGGAGATGGTTTTGTGAATCGCGTCGATCAGCATATCGCGAGTCCAGGCAAGATCGCGGAATCCGACGATGCGGGCTGAGTCGAGCAAGCGGTCGACATGCTCTTCCAGTCGGAAAACCGCGGGACCGCGGTCGGTGGCGTAACAGCGAATGCCTTCGAAGACGCTGAAACCGTAGTGCAGACCGGCGTTGACGATAGGAACTCCGCTTTGGGCGGCGTCCTTCAATTCGTAATCCAGCCAGACATACTTTGCGGGGTTTGCCATTGAGGCCTCAGTGAGGAAACAAGACTGTTTCAAGATTAACGTCCAGAGGCAAACTCGGCAAGGGGTTGCTTCGCGTACTTTGCGAAGTCCTTGGCGATCTTTGCGGTTAAAGATTCGACTGCAAAGTTCGCCAAGGTACCGCAAAGCATGCAAAGGAATCCCGAGACATGTGATTTGATCCATCTATAATTCGAGTCCTATGGACTTGGGTCTGAAGGGCAAAGTCGCAATTGTGGCTGCGTCCAGCCAGGGGATTGGCCGGGCAACGGCTGAAGCCTTTGCTGCCGAGGGATGCAGAGTCGCCATGTGCGCCCGGAACGAGCAGGCGCTGGCGGAAGCGGCGGAGAAAATCAGGAAACAGTACAGCGGCGAGGTGTTTCACCAGGCGCTGGATGTGACCGAAGCTCAAGCGGTGCACGAATTCGTAAAGTCGGTGGTTGCGAAATTCGACGCTGCCGACATTTGTGTGACCAATGCGGGCGGTCCCCCCGCCAAGGGCTTCCTGGCAGCGAGTGTGGACGACTGGCAGAGGGCAGTCGACGCAAACTTTATGAGCACGGTGTACTTTGCCCGCGAAGTCATTCCCCACATGCAGCGCAAGCGCTGGGGCCGGATCATCACGATCACCTCCATCACCACCAAACAGCCGGTGGGCGACCTGGTGCTTTCGAACGCGGTGCGAGCAGCCGTGGTCGGACTGGTGAAGAGTCTGGCGAATGAATTTGGCAAAGACGGGATTCTGGTCAATAACGTTGGCCCGGGCTTTACCGCCACCGACCGTCTGAAGGAATTGGCCAAGAGCCGTTCCGCAGCTTCGGGCACCGCCGAAAAGGAAGTCTTTGATGGATGGGCCGCCGAAGCATCTTTGAGACGACTGGGAGAACCGAGAGAGGTCGCCGACACCATTGTCTGGCTGGCCTCAGATCGCGCATCGTACATTACCGGACAGACAGTGCTGGTCGATGGGGGGATGTACAAAGGTTTGTAACCAACGCTTCACTGGTAGTCGGATTCGTTCGCCGGGTTGTATATCCATACGAGCATCACGCCATCTGACCGACGGCTATGCCGAAAGTGGACCCGGGTGCGTCTGATGGGCTGGGCATGTATCCTTTAGAGTTCAGGTATGTGCTCAAGCCGTCGCTGGAGGAGAGGAAGGTACTGAAGTGCAGGCTCTGCAGTTGGCGTATGGCGACCTGCACGATAATGCAGTTGGAATTTACCAGGGAAGGGTGCACCGAAATGGCAAAGGCAAAGCGCGCAGTCAGTACTCACAGTAAGACGACATCCGCCCGACGCAAGACCGTACGAATCAAAAGGGCTGCAAAGGAGAGCCGCGCTCGGAAGATGGAGCTGAAGCACATTCCATGGTCTTCGATCGAGCTGGAGGACTTGAATCCGCTGTTCCAGAGGCAGTTTGTCGTCGGTCAAGAGATCATGGTGGCCCGCGTTCTGATGAAGAAGGGTTGCATCGTCCCTTTGCACAGTCATCACAATGAACAATTTACCTACATTCTGGAAGGCGCGTTGAAATTCTGGGTGGATGGCAAAGAGATCGTGGTGAATGCGGGCGAGGTATTGACGATCCCTCCGCACATGCCGCACAAAGCGGAAGCGATGGTGGACACAGTGGATCTGGACATTTTCAATCCGCCGCGTGCCGATTGGATTAACAAGACCGATCAATACCTGCGCGGCGGCAAATAATCCCTCCATCCCGTATGCTTATACCGAATGACTGACCAGATGGCGTCCGCGTCAACAGTGGAACCATGCATATCGCAGCTACGCTGCATTGCGTGCGGAGCTGTCGGCGAAGACGGAGCCAAGAGCGTCCGCTGTGCGCAGTGCGGCGATCTGCTGGAAGTGGTTTACCCGGGTTGGAAAGCAAGTGGGCGAGGGGCCGGGATGGACGCGGCCCGACTCAAAGAAGTCTGGCGGCAACGTCGGACATCTTTTAATGCGCTGGATGAGAGTGGTGTCTGGCGCTTTCGGGAAGTCCTGCCCGCGTTGCACGATTGGAATCATGTCATTACCCTGCGCGAGGGCAATACGCCGGTGTATGAACTACCTTCGTGCGGTCATGCGGCGGGAGTGCAACAGCTTTACGCGAAGCATCAGGGCATGAACCCTACCGGGTCTTTCAAGGACACGGGCATGACCGTGGCAGCGTCCTTTGCCCGGCAGGCAGGATTCCGCTGGGTGGCCTGCGCCTCCACCGGCAACACCTCCGCATCCATGGCGGCCTACGCAGCGCGCGCCGGAATGCGCAGCCTGGTCCTGATTCCCCAAGGCCAGATCACCTGGGGCAAACTTTCACAGGCACTGGATTACGGCGCTCTGACTTGTCAGTTGAAGACCGACTTCGACGGCTGCATGCGCGTGCTGGACGAGGTGGTACAGCACATGCCGGTCTATCTTCTGAACTCGGTGAACCCCTACCGGCTCGAAGGCCAGAAAACGGCCGCAGTCGAATTGTTGGAACGATTCGACTGGCAGCCGCCGGATCATGTCATCGTGCCCGGCGGAAATCTGGGAAATTCCTCAGCCCTGGGGAAGGCGTTTCTCGAGATGAAGGAACTCGGTCTCATCTCCAGGCTGCCAAAGCTTTCCGTGATTCAGGCCGAAGGCGCTAATGCACTGGTGCGAACCATGCGCGAGACTGGGGGGAAGAAGCTGGTCCCGGTCCAGGCTGAGACTATGGCGACCGCCATCCGCATCGGCAGTCCGGCTTCGTGGAAGAAAGCGGTGCGCGTGCTGGAAGCGACCGGAGGAGCGGTGGAGCAGGTTAGCGAAGTCGAGATTGCGCTCGCCAAGGC
>JBGQIG010000272.1:0-4679 GCA_041498365.1 Terriglobia bacterium
CTGGAATCCATCGCAAGGTAGCCGACTATTTTCTCCTGCATCCTGAAGTCGGCCGCGACTACCTGGTGGAGAACGCGGCTGGTTCACCTCCGCCCGTGGGATTTCGATTCTCCGTGCAACTGTGCGATGCGGCCACGACCATGGCCAGGCCAGAGTGTGAGAAGGCAAACGAAATTTATCTTAGTCCGGACTACTACAAGGGCGACCGGTCGATGCGCGAATCGGGGTTCGATATTTCTTTTCGCTTTGGACCCTATGGAGCGGCCACACATCACTATGCCCCCATCTGCCTGAACAGCCTGCTCTACAAGACGGAAAAAGATCTGCAGGAAATGAGCCAGATTCTGGGGCGGAAGGATCTCGCGCAGAAATGGCAGCAGCGCGCGGAAGAAAGAAAAGAGAGGATACAGAAATACCTGTGGGATCCAGCGCGAAGATTGTTTTTCGACTACAACTTCTACACCGGCGTGCGGTCTTCCTACGAATACATCACGACCTATTACCCGCTGTGGGCGGGGCTGGCTACTCCGGACCAGGCTCAGGAACTGGCGCACAATCTCGGCATTTTCGAGCAACCCGGAGGCCTGGTGATGAGCACCACCGATGCCGGAGTGCAATGGGATTATCCCTACGGATGGGCGCCCACCCAGATCATCGCTATCGAAGGCCTGCGAAGGTACGGCTTTAATGACGATGCCAATCGCATTTCCTACAATTTCCTGGCCACGATTGCCGAGAACTTTCGCCATGACGGCACCATTCGCGAAAAATACGACGTGGTGTCGCGTTCCTCGGAGTCCAATATCCGTGCGGGATACCAGCAGAATGTGATCGGCTTCGGATGGACCAATGCCGCGTTCCTGGTGTTTCTGCATGACCTCCCCAAGGACCGGGTGGACCGCTTGGCCAAAGAACAGACTGTGCCCACCCCTGCCCGGTGAATCGGTCGCGCTCGACTCCTTTGCGAATTCTTAAGACTCTCGGCGTCCTCAGTGTCCTCCGTGTCCTCTGTGGTTAGATCTTGGTGTTAGAGGTTTTGGGTGGAGCAGGGCCTTGGCCCTGCAATTTGCCCTTTCAAGTGTGGGGGCTTCAGCCCTGAGGTGCTTATTCCGACTTTTCGGCATCCATCTAGGGCCTGCCGCTCCCGCTCTCCTGCAACTGCTGGGCGATTTTCAGCTCCCGCTCCGCGTCTTCGTTCCTTCCCATGTCGCGATAGGTCTGGCCCAGCAGATGGTGGGTCACGGAATTATTTGGATCCATGCTCAGCGCGTGTTGCAGAGCTCTGACGGCAAGCTCGGTCTCTCCCTTTTTTTGCAGTACCTTCCCCATCAGGATGTAAGGACCGGTTGAGGTTGCATCCAGCCAGATGGAGCGTTGCAGGAGTCTTTCCGCGTCGTCGAACTTCTGGATGCGGGAGTAGGCATCGGCCAGCTTGTAGTAGGTCGGCGCGTGGCCCGGGTTGAGCGCCAGTTCCTGCTGGAAATCGCTGATTGCCTCCGAAATCCTCGATTTGAACAGGTGAAGCTCTCCCAAAAAAAAATGCGCCAGCGGCAGTTTGGGATCGAGGGCGATGGCCTTCTGGGCATATTCCTCGGCGATGGGATCAAATTCCTGCCGCAGAAGCATACGCGCCGTGAAGAGATAGCTTGCGGCAGAATCAGGTGGTACCTCGAACATGCGGGCGAACGCCTTGCGTGCCTGCGGGTAATCCTTCGTCTGGATGTAGCACAGGCCCAAAATATAGGTGGCATCCACATTGGCCCGCGGATACCAGGCCTGGACTCTTTCGAGCAGCGGAATCGCTTCGGCAGGCCTTCCCGAAAGATAGTTGGAAAGGCCCAGCAGCTGGATGGCTTCTTTATTCTCTGGATCCTCCGTCAGGGCCCGCTTGAACGAGTCAATGGCCTTAATGTACTCGCCTTTCTTGTAATAAGCCGCGCCTAATTCGCTGGACAACCCCTTCAACCCCGGGTTTTTTTCCGCTACGCTCTGCAGCTGCAAGATGGCTTCGTCGTATTTTCCCTGTTGCTGCAGCCTTTGCGCTTGGGCAAAATCTGGCTGCGACTGACTCGACTGCGCTGCTTTTGCCGGCTGCGGAATGGGCGCGGACTGCGGCTGCACCAGGACAGAGACGAAAGGCAACAACGCAACCGAGATCCATTTGATCGATTTCATGACTCTTCCCGCCGAGAATTTGATCCCAGAAGATACAAAACGGTTCAAGCCTTCATCGGGAGACCCGGTGGCGTTCAAGTTCCTCCAGGTTTTCGCGAGCTAGTGCGTGGCCCGAATTCAGTTTTAGGGCCCGCTGGTAGTGTGACTTCGCTTCTGTTATGCGTCCGGTTTGCGCCAGTGCGCTCCCAAGATTCGCTTCTGCATCCGCGTCATCCGGATTCAAGCGAGTTGCGGCGCGAAACTGGACTGCCGCAGCGCTGAAATCAGCTTTCGAAGCCAGCGCGTTTCCCAGGTTGTAATGCGCGTCGAAGTAGTCGGGCCGATCCTTAACCGCCGTGCTGAGGCGGAGGATCGCTTCATCAACCCGCCCCGCAGCCAGCAAAGCCCCGCCCAGAGCGTTGTTCACGACTCCATCCCGCGGGCGCAGGCGCCGTGCGGACTCATATTCCTTCACTGCTTCTTCCAATTCGCCTCGGGCTTGAATCATTGCCGCGAGATTATAATGCCCTTCAAAATCGGTGGGGTCTTTCTCGATGCTATGCCGCGCCAGGGCTTCCTGGAGCAGCATACGTGGGTCGCTTCGCGCTTCTGGATCATAACTATTGCGCGGCAGAACCTGAAGCCACAGGTGCGCCATCTCATCGCGTGCGCGATTGCCGGCAGTCACTCGTTGTGGCGGATGATTGGGGTTCGCCCGATTACCGTCTGAGTTATCGTAGCTATATTTCATCGAAATGACGGTGCCCTTGGGCAGGAACACCGGCTCTGCATAACGATAGACAGCTTGCCAGTTTAGATCCCATTGCTTGATATGGATCAGTGTTTTCGCGCTTCCATCGGGGAGCGTCGCCAGAGATAGCATGTCCTTACCGAGATAGTGGGCGTGGGGATAAATGGCGAGCACATCAACATCGACGGGAAGGGTCAAACTGTCGGTGACGACAAAATTCTTCTCGCCGGGCGGAATGTCTAGTGCTGCGTCATGTTCAATTTGCAGCAGCATGGGATACATCGTCGCCGGCTGGCTGGTGAAGTAAAGCCCAATGCTCGGCAGAATCACTTCGGATTTGCCCGATGGCTGCAAGTGCATATTCAGCACAAGATCAGTACCTTTATCCAGGCGGAGGGCCATCCCAGTGGGCTCAACGTAGGGGATCGTGCCGGGCTTCCAGAAAAGAAAGTGACTGTCAGGATCGAAGACTTCCGATTCGAGTCTGATCTCCATTCCAGCGAATCCGGATCCGGGCGCTTTCTCCCGGCCGCGGGACGCCTGGGTTCGGTCGACCAGGACGTTGGCATGGTGTACCAGGCGCTTCTGCCCCGGTCTGATCTCGATGCTCTTGAGCCAGCGCGTCTGGCTGATTGGAACCGGCAGAACGAAATTCCAGTACTGGTCGGTCCCGCTGGCAGGAAGAATGAACGGTTTCCTGGCGGTCAGAACCAAGTCGGGTTTCCCCAGTTCCCATCCTTCGGCGAATTCAGGGCGGGCAGGCAGATCGGAGGGGGCGCCCTCGACACCACCTTGCTGCACCCATTCCTGGATCAGCATGATTTCCTGATCCGAGAGGCGGAGTTCGTTGGCAAACTTCAGATTTCCCGGTTCCGGTAACCACGGCGGCATGAAACCGGTACGCGTGACCGCCGCGATTTGCCGACCTTGCTTTTTGACTTCTTCATAGGTAAGGAGTGAAAACGGTCCTGCTCCACCGGGATGATGACAGGCTGCGCAGGTCCGGAACACGATGGGGGCGATGTCGCGATTGAAGGTGACTTGCTGCCCGGAAGTGACGGGTTCCGATTCTGGCGGCACCTGAATCGCCATTCGCCCGGCTGCAACCGCCACCAGGACCAGGCCTGGCAGGAATCCCGCGATTGCGCGGACGGAAGTCATTGGAGATCAGATATGTAGCACCCTACGGCGTTCGTGCCACCGGCAGCGGGAAGTTTCCCGGACAACGTGGCGCGAATGGCATTGTCCAGGTCGTGGGTCGTGGGCGTGGGACGCGAGCGGCCAAAGTCCTCATACCAGTCATCGATCCTTCCGTGATAGACCAGTTGGCTCCGGCGATCAAAAACCGCAACTTCCGGTGTTGCTTGTACACGGCTGTGCTCGACCAGAGCGAGGTGCAGGTCGCGCAGCGCAGGGAGTTTGTATCCGTAGTCCTTTAAGTGTTTGCGGATGCTGGCCGCCGATTCCTTCTTGTCGGGATATACGAGCCAGAAAGCGGCCTGTCCGGCGTATCGCGCGCTGACCTGTTGAATGGTTGGGGCGTAGCGGTTTGAAATCGGACAGTCCGTGCGCAAGAAAAACAACACCACCACTTTTCCGGAAGCTTCGCGGAAGGGATCGACGTTCTTGCCCCCCAGATCCTCCGCGTTCTGCCCGTAGCCCAGCCGGACCAGACAAGCAATGACGATGGCGAATACCGGGAAAACAGCTCGAAAGGTTTGCCTGCGCATAGTGTCCAACCGACAAAGTATACCTACACCCAGCTCGGCGGAGA
>JBGQIG010000273.1:0-4659 GCA_041498365.1 Terriglobia bacterium
AAGATACCTGCCGGAGCCACCACCATCGATCTCTCACGCGCCACTGTGCTGCCTGGACTGATCGATTCTCATACTCACATCTTCCTGCAGGGAGAAGAGCCAGCCCAGGGAGGCTATGACGCCAACATCCTGAAGCAGCCGTTGGCCTTGCGGGCGGCGCGAGCCACGGTTGCGGCTCGACGCGCGCTGGAGCAAGGCTTTACCACACTGCGAGATGTGGAGACCGAAGGCGCGGGCTACGGTGACGTAGGAATCAAAGAGGCAATTGCGGCCGGCTACATTCCGGGGCCGCGGCTTTTTGTCGCCACTCGCGCCATTTCCTCTACCGGCGGTTACAACCTGGAAGGCTACGCGCCCGAACTCGACATGCCCAAAGGCGCGCAGATTGTCGACGGCCCGATCGAGGCGCGGAAGGCTGCCCGCGAACAGCTCGACCATGGCGCCGACTGGATCAAGATCTACATGACGCACCGTTCCTGGGTGGGGAAGAATGGCGAGTTGATCTCACAACCAACGCTGACTGTGGAAGAACTCAAGGCAGTCGTTGACGAGGCGCACGGCTGGGGCAAGAAAGTGGCTTGCCACGCCTACAACGGCATCGGCTTGCAACGTGCCCTGGATGGGGGGTGCGACTCGATCGAGCATGGGCTCGAAATCAGCGACGCGCAAATCGCGCAGATGGTGAAGCAGGGTACGTGGTACTGTCCCACGTTCGCCGCCTACTATCACGACTGGGCTCCGGCCGACACCCCGGACGGACAGCGCGACCGCAAACGCGTCTCGGTGCACGGGCCTTCCTTTCAGAAGGCATTGAAGGCAGGAGTAAAGATCGTTTTCGGCACGGATATGGGCGGCATCCCCTGGACCGAGCCGATGGCGCAGGAGTTTCCCCGCATGACCGAGTTCGGCATGTCCCCCCTCGAGGTCATTAAGAGTGCGACCTCACGCGCGGCCGAGATGCTCGATATGACGGGCCAAATCGGCGTGGTGGCCCCCGGCGCTTACGCCGACATCATTGCCGTCAACGGCGATCCGCTGCGCGACATCAATGCGCTCGGTGATGTGACGTTTGTGATGAAGGATGGTGGGGTATTCAAGAGCCAAGGCAAGTAGCTCCGGACCAATGTAGCGCCGCCGTCCCGGCGGCTGTCCGGCGGGCGTCCCGCCCGCCGCGCCGAGGGCGAGACGCCCTCGGGACAGCCGGCAAAGCTTGCCCTGAGCGAAGTCGAAGGGATGCCGGCGCTACAGGTGTTCGGGCCGGCCAATCCCGGGAGGCTATCGGATTTCCCCGCTTGTGATGAATCTGCTTGACACCGGTGTCGAGCAGGTCATAATGCGGAATTCTCCGTGATCCCCGAGTCCCCGATCCGGGGTCATGGATCTGTACTTCGAGCGGTGCGAGGGGGTGTTTATGAGCGTTCTGGAACTTTGTGATTCAGACGTGGCTTCTGTGCGAGTCGAGGTCAGCGCGGCGGACGCCATCCGCTTGATGCTGGACCGGCACGTCGGCGCGGTAGGCGTGGTCGATAGCGAAGGCCGGGTGGCGGGTATCTTTACCGAGCGCGACGTGTTACGCAAGCTGTCCCTGACCGGGCGCGATCCTGAGGTGACGCCGGTGCGAGAATTGATGACCACTCCGGTGGAGCTGGCAACCATGTCCACGCGGCCGGGCGAGGCCCTGGCGATCATGCTGGAACGCCATTTTCGTCATCTGCCCGTGGTGGACAATTCGGGCAAGTTGCTGGGTATGCTTTCCATCCGCAACCTGCTGGAACAGCGGATCGGCGATCTCAGCCAGGAACTGGACTCGCTTGAGCAATACGTCACCAATGACGGGCCCGGGGGCTAGCGCGTCGCCCATGATCGCTCCAGTCCAACGTGGGAGAATGTTCCTGCTGTCCGTTGCCGTACCGAGCCCTTCGGAACCACGTGCGCGTGGCGAAAAGGTGACACGAATCCGGGTTTCCCGTCTTCATTCGGAAGGTTACAGGACCTGATGCGGAAACTTTCTTTCGCCCTTCCGAAAACCATTGCCGTGGTTCGCATCGCTACGTCGGTTTTCTTTCTGCTCTTCGGTCAGTACAAGATTTTCGGCACCGGGTTTGCCCATGGCGGATTCCAGCAATATCTGCAAGGCTTCATCCAGAACGGCGCGGTAAGCTTTTACCAGCCGATTCTTGCCAACCTGGTCCTGCCGCACGCGGTATTTTTCGGTTACCTGGTCGGAGTGGGCGAGCTGTTTATCGGAGTCTGCCTGCTGCTGGGAATCTGGGTGCGGCCGGCGTCGGTGCTGGGAGCGTTGCACATGCTGAGCCTGACGCTGGCCACCTGGTGGGAACCCGGACTGGGAATTCCGGTATGGCGCTACTTCGGCGCCGAGCTCGACCACCTGCCGCTGTTATTTCTCTTCATCATCTTTTTCGTAGCCGATGCCGGGCAGGAGTGGGGACTGGACGGCCGCCAGCGCCCATGAAAAGCCCATGACAAGAAAGATTGGGAATTGAACGGATCGGGAGGACACGACTTTCCAGTTGTACCGCAAGGGGAGATGGGGTTTGGGGAGGAGGCGACCTCCAGTGGTCCTGCATGGGTGGATGGGCTTGGGAGGGCACGACTTCCAGTCGTGCCGCAAACGGACATTGACAGGTTCGGCTTCAGCCTCTGCGGTTAGCTGTCTCATACCGCAGCACGATTTGTCCCGCAGTGATTTTCAAGTCGTGTCATACCGGGAAATCGCCTGGCACGGTTGAAGCCACAGATTGAAAGAAGCTGGTTGTGGGGTGGAGCAGGGCCTCGGCCCTGCAATATAAAGTTAAAATGGTGCGGGCTTTAGCCCCTGCGGTACTTCCCAACCTTTTCAGCAGCCGTGAAGGCCGTACCCTTCCCATTTTGCAGGTTTGATGAGGAGCGAATGAAGAAGACAGGCAAGCTGGTTTTTTTCACCATCATTCTGGTTTCTTTGATCCTAAGTATTCATGGAACGACCCAGGAATCTGCCAGTCACACATCTCAGCGGGTCATTGTTCACGCCGGCAAGCTGCTGGATGTGCGTACCGGAAAAACTCTGCCCGACCAGGCGGTGGTGATCGAAGGCGGCAAGATCGTCAGCGTCGGTCCAATGGCGCAGGCCAACCGCTCTCCCGGCGATCGCCTGATCGATCTGCCCAACGCCACGGTCCTTCCTGGGCTGACGGACGCGCACACCCACCTGACCGGCAATCCCCAGGATATCGGCCCTCAGGGTCTCGGCATTTCTATTCCCCGCGCTACCCTGACCGGGGCCCGCAACGCCCGACTCACGCTCGAAGCGGGATTCACCACAGTCCGCAACGTTGGAGCTGAGGGTTACGGCGACGTCGCCTTGCGCGATGCCATCAACGCGGGCGACGTCCCCGGCCCGCGCATGCTGGTGAGTGGACCCGCGCTCGGCATCACCGGAGGACACTGCGATGAGAATTTTCTTCCCTTCGAATACCACGTCACCGCGGAAGGCGTAGCCGACGGGGTCGAAGGCGTGCAGCACAAGGTCCGCCAGGTCATCAAGTACGGCGCCGACCTGATCAAAATTTGCGCCACCGGGGGCGTTCTCTCTCACGGAGACAATCCCCAGGCTTCGGCCTACACGCAGGAGGAACTGAAAGCCATCGTAACTGACGCGCATCGCCTGGGACGCAAAGTCGCAGCCCACGCGCACGGCGCGCAAGGCATCCTGTGGGCCTCACAGGCGGGCGTGGATTCCATCGAGCACGGCTCCTATATCGACGACGCTGCCATCACCGAGATGAAGAAGAATGGGACCTACCTGGTGCCGACCCTCTACCTGGCCGATTGGTTTCTCGCCAACGCGGAGCGCTTGCACGTTCCCGTGGAGCTGATTGGCAAGGGCAAAGAGGTAATGTCCGTCGCCCGTAAGAACGAGGCGCACGCCTTTGCCAGCGGAGTCAAAGTGGCTTTCGGCACGGACGCTGCGGTGTATCCTCACGGACTCAACGCGCACGAATTTGCCGTCATGGTCAAGCTGGGCCTGACTCCGCTGCAATCCATCCAGGCGGCCACGATCAACGCCGCTAACCTGCTGGGCTGGTCAGACAAGATCGGCGCGCTTGAGGCAGGCAAATGGGCGGACATCATCGCTGTGGACGGCGATCCCCTGCAGGACGTGACCACGTTAGAGCGGGTGAAGTTCATTATGAAGGGCGGAGAAGTGGTGAAGAACGAATATGGGAAGTGATGTTTTGCGTCTGTGGGAGACTACTCAAAGTCCGGAGCCCCAATCATGATTGCTGCAACGCGGCGACAAGGTATATCGGGCCCGTTACCTGTTGTGGGATGATCGAGTACCGTTTAAAGCGGAGCTTTTTACGACACCGCCCGGGCTGAAGATTGAGGAAGTGAAGTGACGGGAATGGCTGCCAGCCACTCGCTAGCCGTTCTTCATTCGATAGGATGGATTCGATAACGCCAAAGGCCGGCTTCTCAGCCGGCCTTGACACAAAACCTGGAAGCTAACTACTTCTTGGGGGCGATGGCGTCCTTGGTGGCTTTCGCGACGCGGAATTTCACCACAGTCTTGGCCTTGATCTGAATGGGTTCACCAGTCTGAGGATTGCGTCCCATGCGAGCCTTGCGGTGAGCCTTGACCAGCCGGCCCAGTCCGGG
>JBGQIG010000274.1:0-4635 GCA_041498365.1 Terriglobia bacterium
CCACCAAGCCACCCACAATAAAACCTCCGAACACCGCGATTGGCCCGTCTACGGTGGCGCCCCGGAAAACACCCACTATTCAAGCCTGGCACAAATTAATCGCAAGAACGTAAAGCGATTGGAAGTCGCCTGGACTTTCGATACCGGCGAACCCGGCGGACTGCAGACCAGCCCGATCATCCTCGCTGGCGTCTTGTACGGATACACGCCCTCACAAAAAGTCTTCGCCCTTGATGCCGCGACTGGCAAGCTTTTGTGGAAGTTTGATCCTGGCATCAAGGGATGGCAGCCGGCCCGCGGGTTAGCCTACTGGACCGACGGCAAGGAAAAACGCATCCTGGCTGGCGTCATGAGTTCGGTCTATGCGCTGGATGCAGATACTGGAAAGCCGGTCTCGACCTTCGGCGAAAACGGTCGCATCGACCTGCGCAAAGATCTCGGGCGTGATCCCGAAACGCAGTCCATTGTGTTGACCAGCCCGGGCGTCATCTACAAGAACCTGCTGATCGTTGGGGGCCGCGAGCCGGAAACGCTGCCGGCCCCGCCGGGCGATATTCGCGCTTATGACGTGCGAACTGGGAAACTCGCGTGGTCGTTCCACACCATTCCGCATCCCGGCGAGTTCGGCTACGACACATGGCCCAAGGACGCCTGGACCTATAGCGGCGCCGCCAACAACTGGACAGGCATGGCGCTCGACCCGAAGCGGGGAATTGTCTACGTACCGACCGGTTCCGCCGCGTTCGACTTCTATGGCGGGAACCGGCTCGGCGACAACCTCTTCGCCAACTGCCTGATTGCCCTGAATGCAGAAACGGGCGAGAGAGTCTGGCATTTTCAGGGAGTCCGGCACGACATCTGGGACCTGGATTTCCCCTCACCACCGACCCTCGTCACCGTGAAGCGTGACGGGAAGGAGGTTGAAGCGGTGGCCCAGACCACCAAACAAGGGTTTGTCTACCTGTTCGATCGCGCCAATGGGAAATTCCTGTTTCCCGTCGAGTACCACAAATATCCTCCGAGTAGCGTGCCCGGAGAAGTCGCTGCAGCCGAGCAACCTCTTCCCAGCAAGCCGGCGCCCTATTCACGTCAACTGCTCACCCAAGATCTGCTGACCAATCGGACGCCGCAGACTCACCAATGGGCGATCCAGCAGTTCCGCAAGTTCCGCAGTGAGGGCCGGTTCGTTCCCTTCAGCGTGGGCAAGGACACGATTCTATTTCCCGGCTTCGACGGCGGCGCCGAGTGGGGCGGATCAGCGGTGGATCCGGAAACCGGAATCCTCTACGTAAACGCAAACGAAATGGCCTGGACGGGCGCCCTGGCTGAAAACACCGGGAATGAAGCCAGCGGACGAGGCATCTATCAGAGCCAGTGCAGCGTCTGTCATGGCGACAATATGGCAGGCTCTCCGCCTCAATTCCCCGCACTCACCGGCATCGGCGACCGGATGAGTCCCGTCGAGATTGCCGGCGTGATACGCGAGGGCAAAGGCAGAATGCCCGCCTTCACAAACTTGAATGAGGACCAGGTCTCCGCGATCGTTGACTATGTAATGAGCGGTGAAAGCAAGGAACTGCAAAGCTCCGCCCCGGCAGCGCTGGAACTGAAATACCGCTTCACCGGCTACAAGAAGTTTTTGGACCCCGATGGCTATCCGGCGATTGCTCCGCCCTGGGGCACGCTGAATGCGATCAACCTGAATACCGGGGAGTATGCCTGGAAGATTCCGCTGGGCGAGTATCCTGAGCTCTCCGCAAAAGGCCTGAAGAATACGGGAAGTGAGAACTACGGCGGCCCCATCCTGACCGCCGGCGGATTACTCTTTATCGGAGCCTCCAACTTCGACAAGAAATTTCGGGCCTTCGACAAATCGACTGGCAAACTCCTGTGGGAGACGACGCTTCCTTTCGCCGGGAACGCCACCCCAGCCACCTACGAAGTAAATGGACGCCAATACGTGGTCATAGCCGCCGGCGGCGGTAAAGACCCTAAGTCCGGTTCGGGAGGAGTCTACGTCGCCTTCGCCCTCCCCCAAACCGCGAAGCCATCCGCAAAGTAGCAAGCCACCACGGACCACGTAGGGGCGGACGCCCTCGTCCGCCCGGCCGAGCAAAGCTCGGCGGTTCTTAGGACGCTCTTACCTTCCCACCATTCCCAACTGCCGCGTTGATTTGGGAGAACTCGTGAAGATCAGAGCCATAGCCGCGGAGAAAAATTGAGTTCATCCGCCGAGTAAACTCGTCGTGGTTTTTATCGGCATCTTTATTGCTTGGGTTTATGACGATCACCTCTACATTCGTGCGTGTACCCACAGCCGATTTCAACAGCCACGCCGAATAGAAGTCCGTGGGTGCGGCAGAAAACCCTATCACAACTACCTTTGATGCCGACTCCAATTTCGCGCGCGCTAGTCCCCAAGCAGAACGGATGGCGGGATCTTCGACAACGGGTTTACGTAGCAGCGGTGGAATGATGATGGGATTCATATCACTACCGCATTTCTGACAGATAAGCCCTCCAATGCCTTCGCTCACTGAAAGACAGTGTTGTACGTTCGGCTGAAAATCGATCTCCACGCTCGCCTGGCACCTATTGTTACCGCACCGAAACCAGTTCAATGATCCGTGTAGTTTGAGGTATAGGCCGTTTCCTGAGCTTCTGAAGTTGACGGTGATTTCGGGAGGTTGAACAGTTGTGAAGAACCTGCTGTATTGTTGGCTGAGAATACCGGCAGGTAAGAATTCCTGGTCCAAGAGCAGGTCCCAGTTAAAGCTAATGACAGAGTCATCGGGGCCGAGTGCCTCAACCAGCGTCCGATAGTGATGCCCAAACATAAATTGGGTACACAAGCCGATGATTCGGCGGATGTAACGAATCAGTTTGTTTCGCAGTAAGAGTAACCGTGCGCCGTGGTCACTCTCTGGATTCTGAAACTCACGTTCAATCTCTAGATATGTGAAGATCTCCTCAAGGTTAAGCTGATCCCATCCCACTTCTCCAAAGTTCTCCGTTAGAAGGTTAGTAGTACGGACATACTCGACGATCTCAGCAAAATCTCGTTCAGCCTCCGGGTATGAGAGGGCGTTTAAGAGATTCCTGTCAAAAAAGCCGTTGGTCAGAGGCGGCGAGTGGGGGTGCAGCTCCGGATAGCCGGCCGGTAGATCAGGAAGCTGTCTTAGAGACTCGCCGTAGGAAGCGCCTGCGCCAATAACGTAAACCGTACTCATCTAGATACGCCATTGTAGGCTACCGGCGCTGGCTCCTTGCACGATCTATCCAGAGCCTTGTCCAACGCGAACTCTGTCATGCATGCACGACTTGCAATCCCAACACCTTCTCAAAGGGATCAAAGTCGTGGTCGCGATGCAGCAGCTCGTGTCCGGCCTGCAAACAGAAGGTGGCAATGAGGCAATCGATGGTTTTGCGCACGGTGTAGCCGCGTTGCCGTAGCTCCCGGTAGTTCTGGGCGGCGGCGATGGCTAGATCCGTTCCTCCGGTCTGGAACACATGAAACTTCAAGAGCTCATCCCGGACTTGTGTGAAAAGAGCATGATCTGGAATACCCTGCAGAACTTCGCACAGGATGAGATCGGTTAGCCCCAGTCGCTGCCGGCGTAGTTCGCGTTCCAGCCAGTGCGTCTCTGGATTTTCGGCGCCGCGGAGATAGTCGATCCACACCGTAGTGTCAATGATGACCATCAACATCAAGCCTGGGTGCGAATCCGGCCCAAGCGCGACTGATTAAGATCGCCCTGCCATTGCACCTTTCCCCGGAGCCGGGTAATGGCACGCTGGGCATGGGTCTCCACCAGGAGCCGCAGACCGGCTTCCACGGTGGCTTTCTTGGTGCGGGCACCGCTGGACCGCATTGCTTGTCGCATCAAGCGGTCGTCAATGTCAATATTCGTCCGCATAAGGGGCAGTCCAATGTGTAAAAATACCACATTTATGTGTATAAGGCAAGGAATCGCTGAGCCGAAGCCCGAGGTCCTACGCCCGACCTCCGACGCCCGCCCTACTCCACCTCATCCATCAATCTCCGCGACACCGCCGTCACCAGCTTCCGCGGACTCACCCGCAGCGATTCCGTCACCAGCCAATTCTTCAACCCCGGAATAACCAGCGTCTTGCCGGACATCAGCCCGCGATAGCCCTTAAGCGCGACCGCCTTGGCGTCCATCGGTCCTAGCTGTTTAAATAAACGCGACTTGTCATTGCCCGCGCGGCTCGCGAAGCCGGTGTCCGTAGCCCCGGGACAGAGGCAAGTCACCGTAACCCCTTTGTCGGCCAGCTCATTGGCCAGCGCCTCGGAAAATGAAATCACGTAAGCCTTGGTGGCATAGTACACGGCCATCAGGGGACCGGGCTGAAAGCCCGCCGTCGAAGCCACATTCATGATCTTCCCGGAGCCGCGCTGAAGCATGGGTCCGAGGAACAGCTTGGTCAGATGGGTAAGCGCGGTGACGTTAAGCTGAATCTGCCCCAGGCTCTCTTCCGCGGGCACCTGGGCGAATTCTCCAAGCTTGCCATAGCCGGCGTTGTTCACCAGGATGTCCACAACCGTGCCTTCGCGCTGCAATTGGTCGAAGAGCACCTGCGGAGCGGTTGGAGCCGCCAGATCGAGCGCGACAG
>JBGQIG010000275.1:0-4633 GCA_041498365.1 Terriglobia bacterium
CGGTTCACCCGGAAAATCGCTTCGAATTTGCCTGGCCAGCGCTTGTATACGCCTTTGAATCCGCCCACCGGAGATCAGGATTTTGACGCTCTCTCCTCGTACCTTCGTAATATGGCGCCGGGTTTTTCTGGATTTGGGCATCAGATTCCTCGAACGTGGAACCGAGACTCTAGCTCACGAACGTGCCGCAGGGCAAGCCGCACGAGCCACAATTCATGCCAATTTGCGGCCATTCTCGCGTTGCCCTCAGATGACTCTCCAGTTAGAATTCAGGAGGGAAACTATTGCGTCCTTCCATTGCGATTGCCGCGAACACAGGCAATCAAGCGATACAACGCAAGACCTGATGACGCTACGATTATGGCAATCGGCCGCGGGGTGTGAGGCTGCGCGGCAAAAAATGGTCTGCCGTATTCAAATAAGGGAAGAGGCGTTGGTACGAGCCAGGCTCTCGGGACGGTTAGAGGTGTTAGATCTTGTGCGAGATAGCAGGATTCAAATAAGGAATTCAGACAACGCCGTCCATGACGGCGAAGGCGTGCTTACAAGCAAGAGCTGGATTCCACACCTGATCGTTCTCCTCGTGGCGGGAGCGATCTATCTGTGGTGCATCGTATCGCCCCCCTCGCTGATGGACGATGTCGATGCGGCGATGGCGCAAATCGCCCGGAATATACTGACGTCTGGTGATTGGGTAACGCCGCGGCTGGACGGAGTGTTATTTCTCGAAAAACCGCCGCTGTATTTCTGGCCGATCGTGATCTCGTACAAAATCTTCGGCGTGCATGACTGGTCGGCGCGCATTCCATTTGCGCTGTCGGCGGTCGGAGTCGCATGGCTCACTGCTGCCTTCGGAACGTGGGCCTTCGGGCGGCGAGCAGGGTTGTACGCTGGACTATGCATGGCCACATGCGTGGGCCTGTTTCTTTTCACGCGGGTCTTGATCCCCGACGTCATGCTTACTTTCACGATCGCGCTCGCGATGTGGGCATTCTTGAGGGCGCTGGATGAGAAGGAATTGCGGCCGCGGCTATGGGCATTCATTCTGGCAGCGTGCCTGGGTACAGGGCTGCTGTTGAAGAGCTTGATCGCTGTGGTATTTCCCGTTGCTGCAGCGGTGATTTATCTGTTTCTCACCAAAGAACTCTTTGCAGCCCGTACATGGAAACGGCTGCGGCCGATCAGCGGACTTTTCCTTGCGCTCCTGATTGCTGCGCCGTGGCACATCCTGGCCACGTTACGAAATCCGCCGTATTTTGCTTGGACGCTTCATAGCGGGCCGGGAGAGTATCACGGGTTTTTGTGGTTCTATTTCATCAACGAGCAGCTACTGCGGTTTCTGAACCTACGTTATCCGCGGGACTACAACACGGTGCCGCGCGTTTATTTCTGGCTATTTCATTTTCTGTGGCTGTTTCCGTGGAGTGTTTATTTTCCAGCCATCGCGAAGCTCTCTTTCAAACCGCTTGATCGCGCGGGGAGGACGCGGCTGCTGGCGCTGTGCTGGACGGGGTTTCTTCTGGTGTTTTTTACGTTCTCTACGACGCAGGAATACTACTCGATGCCCTGCTACCCCGCGCTCGCGCTACTGCTGGGTTCGGCGATGGCCATGGGCGGCGATTGGATTCGCCGAGGGACGCGGGTACTGGCGGTAGTTACCGGGTGTGCGGGACTGGCGGCACTGGCAATACTGATCGCGGTGCGTCACGTTGCAACGCCGGGAGATATCGCAGGCGCGCTGAGCCAGCATCCTGGCGCGTACACACTTTCCCTGGGACACATGCAAGACCTTACGCTGGAATCGTTTGCGTATCTGCGGCTGCCGCTGGGCATCGCGGCCGCTGCATTTCTTGCGGGCGCCTTGGGGAGTGCAAGGTGGGTTGGCCAGCGAGCATTTCTAGCTGCTGCGTTCATGATGCTGCTGTTTTTTCACGCGGCGAGGATTGCTCTTGTGGTATTCGATCCGTACTTGTCCTCACGGCCGCTTGGTGACGTATTGCTACACTCTCCGGAGGGCAGGTTGATTGTGGATCATCACTACTTCACGTATTCCTCGGTCCCTTTTTACGCGAATCGGGAGGCGCTGCTTCTCAATGGCCGTCGGCATAACATGGAATACGGCGCTGCCGCTCCCGGGGCGCCTCCGATTTTTATCGACGACGCCAGATTTAAGGACTTATGGCTGACTCCGCAACGCTGGTACATAGTCGCCGACAAGGCAGCGATGACGCGGTTCGAGAGTTTGGTAGGACGAGAGCAACTGAACGTCGTGATCCTGAGCGGAGGAAAGGTGGTCATAACAAATCACCCTTTTTCCGAGAAAGCGCCTGCGACTCCCGCCGGTCTATCACCCTGACAGGAGTGAGGTGATATACTCCCGCCGTTAGGAATAGGAAACGGGAACTGAGGAAAGCATACGTATTCCTTCTCTTTACCATTGTCCTGGGGAGGAAACACCCCGCAGGTGTGCGTCAGGATGAGTTCGGTGGCCAGATCGCCTTTGGCGACATGAATCTATGAACGGAACAGACACCGGATTGGCGGGGGGGAACCGTCGGCTCTGCATTATCATCCCCGTACACAATGAGGCCGAAAACCTCGCTGCCCTAGTCGAAGAACTGCGGACTGCCGCCAGCCAACTCAAACATTGGGACACTGAGATTTTGTTCGTTGACGACGGTAGCTCCGACGCCTCGGTACAAAAAATACAAGAAATTCGCGCAAGTGGGACTCCTGTGGGATATTTGCGCCTCAGCAAGAATTTCGGCCATCAGGCTGCCCTATGTGCAGGACTGACATATGCCTCGGGGGATGCCGTCATTATGATGGATTCAGACCTGCAGCATCCTCCGGGTGAAATTCCTCGCATGGTCGAGGCTCACGAACACGGCGCGGACGTGGTCCAGATGGTCCGCTCCGACCCTTCTGCTGTCGCTCGAGGGCTATTTTCTACTTGGGCATATCGGCTCTTCAACCGCCTGTCGGACACACGCATCGTGCCGAATGCCGCCGACTTCCGGCTGCTGAGTCGCCGGGTGGTCAGTGTCCTGGCGAACATTCCAGAGCGAGAAAAATTCCTGCGGGGTCTGATTCCCTCGCTCGGCTTCCACCAAACGACATTAAAGTTCGACCAGGCTGAGCGACTGTACGGGACCCCGTCCTATTCGTACTGTATGCTGCTGCGAATGGCGCGCAAGGCGCTTTTTGATTACAGCACGGTGCCGCTGCGTCTCGTTTTTTGGCTGGGCATGACGATCTCGCTCCTCTCGTTTATCTCCGGCGCGGGCCACTTCGCCTGGAAGCTGTTGCACTGGGATCGCGTCGTGCCAGGTTTTACGGATCTTATTACCGCTATCTTCTTTCTCAGCGGCTGCATCCTAGCATCCCTCGGCATCCTAGGCCGATACCTTATGATGATCCTCGAACAGGTCCGTGGGCGACCGGCGTTCGTGGTTATGGAGTTGATCCCCGGGAACACCATCCCCTCGTCAAGTTCTGAATCAATTTCTGCGGAGCAGGCCGCGATCGACAGCGACGAGCGGGCCGCTCTGCGTAAGGATTAGGTGAGCGTGAGCGGTGGCCATCGTCGCGCCCTTTTGCTGGTCAACGCCGATGATTTTGGCCTGCATTCGGACCTTGACCACGGCATACTCGAGTGTGTCGAACGCGGGCGAGTTCAGGGCATATCCTTTTGCCCTACAGGGCAATCACTCGAATGGAAGAAGCTAATTGAACTCATTGATCATGGGGTGCACGTGGGTCTGCACCTAACTTTGGTCGGTGAACCGTGGTCGACCGATGGCCGGATCATCCCCGATTGGCAGAATCTGGTATGGCAGTTATTGTTCGGGGGGCAGCCGTTAAGGGTAGCGATTGGCGCGGAGATTCGGCGGCAATTGCTACTCTGCGCGGACAATGGTGTTGACCCGCGGAGGCTCTCCCATATTGATAGTCACCAGCACGTTCATGTGCTGCCCGCTCTCTGGGAATTGTGCCTGGGTCAAGCAAAGGAACATGGCATCCCCCGAATTCGCGTGCCTTGGTGTCCCACGCTGCGCATCATCAAAAGGTCGGTTGGTGGAATTGCACTTCAAAGTCTTGCGTGGCTCCTTACTCGGCGAGTCGACGGATATCTTGCCTGTCTGGGCCTTGCTCACGCTGGCCACAACACGCCTGCTACCCTCTCGGATGAACTCCATGCCGCGGCTCTCGCCGGGCGGCCGGACCTCGAGCTGGTGGCACACCCTGGAAGGAGCACCCAGGATCTGCAAACTCGCTATTCCGCATGGAAATTCGATTGGGACTCCGAGCGCGATGCCTTGTTGTCCGCAGAGTTTGCAGATGCCGTGGAGCGGAACGGCTACGACTTCGCCGACCCGTTTCATTGGGCTTCTAGAGTCATCTAGCGGCTACCGAATCAGCGGGTGGCCCGGCAAGTCTGTAGTTCAACCAAGGAGGCGGATACAAAGATGTCGTCAAAGACGTCACCGGTGACATTTGCAACGAGCAATGAGCGGCGGCAAACTTGTTCTTACGAACTATCCGTTGGAGCACACCACGCTGATGCCGAGGATGCACTATCTATCAGCAGCTTCCAAGAACGCGCTTGCAATGCCATCGGTATACAGGTAAA
>JBGQIG010000276.1:0-4629 GCA_041498365.1 Terriglobia bacterium
GTACGATGCCGCATGGCGTTGGTCGGCGCTGATCGAGATCTACAAGACAGAAGAAGAACCAAAGAAATCCGAAGAAGCCAGAGCCAAAGCAATTGCGCTGGCCCAAAGAGTAGCGTCGCAACCTGCCTCCGGGGACTGGGGAGCGCGCGCCCAACGGCTGCTTTACCTGATGGAGCAGGGCATACCGACCTACGGACATGTCACCCAATGAGTTGCAGAGGAGTTCATCGCGCCGTCATGGCGAAACCTTCCCTGATCCTCATCGTGATGCTGATTTCGGCGCAGGCCGGAACCCAGGACGCGGCGGGAGGCGGGAAGGTCGCACGATCCGGAGTCAGGGAAGTTCAGGTACCGTTCGCTTCACTCAAGCCCGAGGCCACATTCAAGATCGGTGAAAACGCAGACTGGGTACAGATTACCGATGACTCAGTCTGGGTCGCTAGCTCGAAACCGGCGTCTGTCCACCGAATCGATCCCAAGACCAACAAAGAAGTTGCGATCGTCTCCTTGCCCGGTGATCCGTGTGCAGGTTTGGCATTCGCCTTTGGCAGCCTTTGGGTACCGTTGTGTGACAAGCAAAGCTCGATTGTGCGCGTCAATCCTCGTACAAACCGGATCACTGCCACGCTTCCTATTGGACCCGCAGGACCAGAAGGTGGAATCGTCGCTAGCAGGGACAGCATCTGGATCGTCACGGACAGCGCCGGAACTCTCGTCCGCATCGATCCGGTCACGAATAAAGTGCGACAGAAGATTTCTATCGCGCCGGGTTCCTACAATCCCGTCTTCACCGAAAACACGGTTTGGATTACAGGAGTCGATACAAACGTCCTGACCGCTGTCGACGCGTCCACGGGCGACGTATTGGCCTCGATCCTAGTCGGCCAGAAGCCCAGATTTCTGACTGTGGGCGAAGGGTCCATTTGGACCTTGAACCAGGGCGACGGAACCGTGACCCGTGTTGATGCACAAAGCAGGAAAGTCATCGCCACGATCGCGCTGGGGATCCCCGGTCCCGGCGGCGACATCGCCTGGGGTGCCGGTTCCATTTGGACCACGGTGTTCGACATCCCCCTCACTGCGATCGACGGGAGAACTAACAGAGTTCTCCGCCAATGGGTCGGCCCGGGTGGCGATTCGCTACGCTTTGGTCATGATTCCGTCTGGTTGACCGACTACAAACGTGGGACACTCTCGCGTATCGCCTACGCCGAAATGCTCAAGTAGGCCTGCAGTTCTGAGCCCACTGGAACCGGTTCTGCTAATCCAGCACCACTGTAACTTCTGCGATACTGTTTCACTCACGCTGGAGGAAGATTGAACGACTACTTGCTCTCCGTGGTGCTGGGAATTATTGAGGGTCTGACGGAATTTCTGCCGGTCAGTTCCACCGCGCATCTGCGTATCGCCGAGGCTCTGTTCCACATCAGCCTGTCCGACGGCTACTGGAAGATGTTTGCCATCGTTATTCAGCTTGGCGCCATTCTGTGTTTGCCGGTGTACTTTCGCAGCCGCATCGCGAAGTTTCTGTCCACCTTTCCCCGAGGTGAGAGCGGGGATCGTACGACCCTGACCCATCCGCTCAGTCTCGTTTTCATTGCGTTTCTGGTGACCGCGATTCCCTCGTTTCTGCTGACCAAAGTCATCGGGAAGCATCTCGAAAGCATGCCGATCATTGGCTGGTCGCTGCTCATCGGCGGAGTCGTGATGTGGATCGTAGATGCAGCCAAGGCGAGGTCAGAGGCCGCCGGGCCCGATGCACCCTCCAGCAGCATTCGTACCTGGAAGATGGAAGTAATGAGCCTGGGGCAGGCTGTATGGATCGGCCTCTGCCAGATTCTTTCGGCGGTGTTTCCCGGGACTTCGCGCTCTATGGCAACCATCGCAGCTGGTCAGCTGGCCGGGATGTCGCGAGCATCGGCCCTGGAGTTTTCCTTTTTCCTCTCCATTCCCACCATGGCTGCCGCGACTGGCTACACATTGATCAAGTCGGTCATGGGGAAAGGCGAGAATCCGATCGGGGTTTCGCAGATCACATCGAACCAATGGCTGCTGCTGGCGATTGGCTTTGTGGTTTCATTCCTGGTTGCCTATGCGTCGGTGGCATGGTTCATGGCCTGGGTGCGAAAGCGTGGGTTTGTGCCCTTTGCGGTGTACCGGATCGTGGTGGGGATTCTGGTGCTGGTGTATGCGGCAAAGCTCGCGGGATGAGAGCCTGGTTCCGGGCCTCCTGACCGGCGGGCCCTGCCCGCCCATCGGGCCGGCGGGACGCCGGCGCTACCCGGAAACTAACTCGATACTGTCGGCAAATTCCTTCATTGTCCGACTGCGGGGTTCTTGGCATAATCGTTTGCTCTGGTCAGCTTCATGCCGATGAAGTACTTTTCGCGGATCTTCGCTCCTACCAATAACCGCCGGCTCAACGAGCTGATCGGATTCTTGTTGTGTGTCTCGGGGCTTCTCCTGTTTCTTGCTTTGGCTTCGTATTCGCCGCTGGATCCATCCTTTAACAGCGCATCCGTGCTGACTGGTTCGCGGGCGGCGCGCAACTGGGTCGGCCTGGTGGGAGCGGTCGTTTCCGATCTGGTCTTGCAGGGCTTTGGCATTGGAGCATTCCTGCTCCCGGTGTTTCTCGGGGCGTTGGGTTCGCGCTGGTTCCGCTCGCGCAAAGTTGTGTCGCCGGCGGCCAAGTCCCTGGGCGCAATCTGGCTGCTGGTTTTTGTTCCCGCGCTGCTCGCCCTTTTGCCCGGACATGCGCGCTGGATGGGCGTCATTCCCATGGAAGGGCTGGTGGGAAGGATTGTCGGCGACGCCCTCATCCATTACTTGAACCTGGCAGGTGCGTACATCGTGTGCGCCACGATATTAGCCGTCGCTCTGTACCTCACGACGGCATTTTCCTTCGCCTCCCTGCGAGTGTGGGCTCCGACTCGTTTCGCTTTTGCGATCGCCCTCTGGAATCGTTACAAAGACTGGCAGGACGGCCGGGCAAAGAAGAAGATGCAGAAGGAACTGGAAAAGCGGCGTGCTGCCCGGCCCACGGTCACGGCCCAACTCATTCCCGCGAGGTCCGCTCCACTTCAAACATCGCCCCACGCAGCTGAGCCCGTTCGTGCCACCGGTATCGATCGTATGACTGGCGTCGAACGCGGCGAGGAGTTGGATCGACATTTCGAGCCACAGCCCGCATTCAGCGCCACGGAAACCATCGTTCCGGAAGTTACGGAACGTGCCGACACCGGGGCGAAGCCAAAGACTACTCTGCCGCGTATCGCGGCGGGTGGCTTCAAGTTGCCCCCGAGCAGCCTGTTGCATCGTCCCGACGAGCAGCAGGCCATTGATGCCGACGAATTGAAGCTGCTGGCCCAGGTGCTGACTGAAAAATATGCCGAGTTCGATGTCCATGGGCAGGTGACGCAGATCAACCCAGGGCCCGTGGTCACGACTTTCGAGTACAAGCCCGAGGCGGGCATCAAATACAGCCGCATCACTAACCTTACGGACGACTTGTGCCTCGCGCTGAAAGCCGAGAGCATTCTGATTGAACGCATGGCGGGAAAATCCACTGTCGGGATTCAGGTGCCGAACCGCGAGCGCGAGATTATCTGGCTGCGCGAGAATATTGAGTCCTCGGAATTCATCGGAACGAAATCGAAGCTGACGCTGGCGCTGGGCAAGGACATCAACGGACGCATCGTGACCGCCGACCTTGCCGGCATGCCGCACCTGCTCATCGCGGGCTCAACCGGCGCGGGCAAGAGCGTGGCCATCAATGCCATGATCATGTCCATCCTGTATAAGGCGACGCCTGACCAGGTGCGGCTGATTCTGGTGGATCCCAAGCGTCTGGAATTGGGTAACTACGAAGGCGTGCCGCATCTGTTCACTCCTATCATCACCGAGCCCAAGCTCGCTGCCAATGCGCTCCGTAACGCGGTGCGCGAGATGGAACGGCGATTGAAGCTGCTGGCTGAAAAGGGCGTGCGCAACGTCGATCAGTACAACAAGTTGTTCGACGATGAAGGCACCCGCAGCCTGTTTGGCGAGGATTCAGAAGACCGGCCTTTGCCTTACATCGTGATCATCATTGACGAGTTGGCTGACCTGATGATGCTGGACTCAGGCAACGTGGAAGAGTCGGTCACTCGATTGGCACAAATGGCGCGAGCGGTCGGCATTCACCTGGTGCTGGCGACGCAGCGGCCGTCGGTCGACGTAATTACGGGATTGATCAAGGCCAACTTCCCGGCCCGCATTTCCTTCCGGGTGGCCACCAAGGTGGACTCGCGCACCATCCTCGATGCCAACGGCGCAGAAGCTTTGCTGGGACGCGGCGACATGCTCTATTTGCCTTCCGGATCAGCCCGGGTGCATCGGCTGCATGCGCCCTTCGTCACCGAAAAAGAAATCGCGGCGGTGGTCGAATTCTGGAAGTCGCAGGGTTCGGCCGAGTATGAGGAGAAATTCCTGCAGGCCCCGAAAGAAGAGCGCGCACTTGGTGAAGCGGGCGCAGAAGGTGAAGAGGGCGAGGAAGAACACGATCCACTCTACGAAGATGCGGTGCGCCTGGTGGTGGAATTTGGCAAAGCTTCTACTTCCCTGCTGCAACGCCGCCTGCGGATTGGCTAC
>JBGQIG010000277.1:0-4611 GCA_041498365.1 Terriglobia bacterium
AGTTCTATGGAATGCGCCATACCGCCGAAATTCACACGCCCTGGGTGATGTTCGGATCGCTGCTCATTTTTCTTTATTCGTTTACGCTCTTCCTGCGTCGCCGACTTTTGTTCGGGCGGGTTGCAAGGTCCTGGACGATTGCAGTCGCGATCTTGTTCATCGTCCTGGCAGCAGCCACCTGCCTGTTGGCCTTTGCCACCTACGCCAGTTCGTTCCTGTGAATATCGAAAGATGGCGATTTCCCAAGCCTGTCGGGATAAATTTCGTCGCCGCTAGAACTTCCAAACTGGTGCAGTCGGCACCTGGGCAGCCGCAGGAGGCTGACGGGGGACGGTCTTTGGCGCAGGGGGGCGTTTCCACAGGTAGGGCGAAGAGAGCGAATTCATCCAAAAATGCAACCTCACGGTTCCATCCTTTTGCTTCACGGTTTGCAGTTGGAGAGGGCAATCGCCGATGTATGGCCCATCGTTCGGCGGATTTTGACAGTCCGGAGGCCCGGCGCGCACAAAATGATCGTCATCCGGCGAGCTAACCTGGAAGCGCCACTCCGGTTTGAGACGTTTCAGAGTGTCGAAAATGCTGCTGTAGGAGTTCTGGGCGTCCAGTTGTGATGTTTGGGCGTAGCACATATACATCGGCACGTTGTTGGCCCAGGCCCTCATTTGGCAGGCGACTTTCACCCCGCTGACGGAGAGTTCAGGGCCACCGGACTTGTCTGCTCCGTAGGCTCGAAAGTCGGTGACAGCAGCATCGAGTATGTTCTGCAGATTCTGGCATGGCTGGTCTGTGCATTGCGCAAGCGTAGGAGCCGGTAGAAAACAGAAGCACAATATGGAAAGCGCTCGGACGGCTCTGTTGCTCAAGATCGTTCCCCCTGTTGAGAAGTGGACGCGAATCAAGTTGCGTTTGGGGCAGAGGAGGGAATGTCCCGACGCTCGAAGTGTGTCCCGCGTCCGTACAACTGTCAACTCGTATTCTCGCCTTGACGAATAAGCAATGCCATTGGACTCTGCGGAGAATTCTCGTAAGCTGCTTCGTCGGAGGAGCGAATTGCATACTAGCATCGCGCTTCGCAGGCGTTTCTACCGGTCGGCGGGTTTCCTGGGTCTGGCCCTTCTTTTATCGGGCTGCAATCGGTCCGCGCAGCAGGCGGCCGAGAGTGCTGCGGCGACGGAGCCGGAAAGTGCCGCCGTCGAGAGTCTGCTCCGCTCCAGCGCCGACTACCAGAAATGGTTCCGCTTCTACGTGCGCCACGCCAGCTATGTGTACCCGGGTGATGCAACCGTCTACCGGGAACTCCGCCGCCTCGGATACATCAACATCGACGCAGACACGCCCGAGTACAAGCACCGCGCTGCGCCAGGGGCGTTCATGATCGTAAGCCTCACCGACAGGGGAAGCGCGCTGCCTGGACTGGAAGCGGTGCACGACAGTTGGGGACTGCCGATTGCGCAACAGCAGATTGTCTCCATCACGCCCGCAGGGCAAGGCCCCGCGCCGGAGCGGCTGTACCGCTACAACGTGGTGTACAAATGGGAACCAACCCAACTAGGGTCGGAGATCGAGATGGAGCTGGCGGCGAAGTCCAAGCCGTCCAGCGGGCTCATTCAGACGGAGGCGCATATCCGGCGCGGCACCTCGGGATTGGTGGTGATCGGTCATCCCATGCGCGGCGTTCCGGTGGCGGAGTAGCTGAGCGGCTTTCGATTCATGGATAAGGCATGGAAGGCGACGGATGGGCCGTGGGGGCAAGGGAAGCACCTGCCCGTTTCCTGGACTTCGTGCCAGTTTCCACCGGCAGAGCCGAGTTGTAAATTAAACCTATCCCAGTCCAAGGTGAGGCCATGAACGAATTCACCGTTTGGATGCAGAGCAATTGGTATGCGCTGGGGAATCTCCTCAGTCAGTTTGCCTTCCTAGCCGCAGGTATGTGGTTTGCGCGCAAAATCCTGAGAACGATGAGGGCGTCGCAGGAGCAGGTCGGGGCGCTCTTAAAGCTGTCGGTTACGGGTGCGATCACCGAGCGGCACTCGTCGAGTACGATCGCCGAGCGATCCCTCGCCGGTGCGAGCCCCTATTGGCTTACGCCGGCGGAGATACCTCCTATTCCCCTGCCGGAGCCCCACGAAAGCGGTCCGAGCCGATGGGCGGTTGCCCGGCACAGCGTGATGGTGTGGTTGCAGGCGCCGATGAGCAGCGCAGAAGTCGCCCCTTGGCGTAGAGCAATCAAGTGGCTCCAGGCCCCGGCCAGAAGCTGACCAGAGCGCAGGGTAAGTACCACGGCGTGGAGCTCCTGTCGGGCGGACCCGGCAGAAGAATGAGACTAAGGCTCTGGCGGGCTCGGTAGACCTTTCCGACTTCAGCTCACAACTGTTTTGAGGTGGCGCAGGGTTGGTGCGCCCGGATGGTCCTTCCTCGCGCAAATTCGTCATATCAAGCACGGGTCTGAAGATCCGCCACTACGGTCGAAGCGAAGAGGGATTTCATCGCTCACAAGAAAAGGTGTGCGATGGGGCAGAGCAACAATCGAACCGCCGTTTGCATCCGCTGTCCTTCCCAAAATAGACGAGAAAAACCAAGATGGCGCCCTGAAGGGACGCCGCTACACGAAGACGCAAGATGCGCCAACCCGCTGGGGGCGCTCCAACAGCGTAAGAGAGAGCGCGATCCCGATCGGGTCCTCGAGAACATCCCGACCGAATGGCTTCGAGGCTCCCCGACTGGGCCGGGACGATTTTCCTGTTGACATCCCACAGGAAGAGTGGCATATTCCTGTGGACAGGCCACAGGAGGAAGCATGGCGGAAGGCAGATCGGAGATTCTGCAGGGCACGCTGGATTTGATGGTGCTGAAGACGCTCGAAGCGATGGGGCCGCTGCATGGTTACGGAATTGCGCGGCGCATCGAGCAGATCAGCGAAGAGGCGCTGCAGATCAATCAGGGGACAATTTATGCTTCGCTGGTGCGCCAGCTGCAGCGGAGCTGGATCTCGGCGGCCTGGGGAGCCTCGGAGAACAACCGCAAGGCGAAGTTTTATTCCATTACAAAGGCCGGCCGGAAGCGGCTGGCGGCAGAGGCGGAGAACTGGGAGCGCATCAGCGGAGTGATTGGGCGGGTGCTGCGGCTCGCAGAGAGGGAGTGACGCATGTTTGGCTGGATGAAAGTGCTGGGCTCGCGGATTCGCGGGTGGGTTTCGATGCGCGATGTCGATGAAGACTTTTCGGAAGAGCTCGGGGCTCATCTGGAAATGCTCACGCAGGAGAACCTTCGACAGGGAATGACGCCAGAGCAAGCGCAGCGGGCTGCACGGATGAAGCTGGGTGGCGTGAGTCAGCTTCGAGAGACGAACCGCGAACTCCGCGGGCTGCCGGCGGTCGACACGATTCTCAAGGATGTCCGTTATGCGTTTCGAACGCTGCGAAAGAATTCCGGTTATACGGCGGTCGTGGTTCTGACGCTCGCGCTCGGGATCGGAGCAAACAGCACGGTTTTTAGCTGGATCAATGCGACGCTGCTGAACCCGCTTCCAGGAGTCGCGGACCAGACGCGAGTGGTTACTTTGATGCGCACGTCAGGAGAGCGTTTCACGCCGTCTTTTTCTTACCCGGACTATGAAGATTTGCGGAATCGCAATCACGTCTTCTCAGGACTTGTAGCTTCGGCGATCTACCCCATGAGCCTGACCTACAACGAAAAGCCCGAGCGGATCTGGGGAACGGTTGTCTCTGAGAATTTTTTCGATGAGTTCGGGGTCAAGCTTCAGTACGGGCGCGGCTTTCTGCCAGCGGAAGGGAAAGTTCCGGGGGGAGCACCTGTTGCCGTCATCAGCTATCACCTTTGGGAAAGCAGCTTCGATGGGAACCCCGCGATTGTGGGCCAGAAAATCCAACTCAACAATTATTCTTACACCATCGTGGGTGTTGCGCCGCGGGAATTCCTCGGAAGCTACACGGCACTACGCTCCGAGATCTGGGTTCCGATGATGATGCATTACCAGCTCTTCCCCATCGGGGGCAGCCCGGCGACGCGGCTGAAAGATAGAGGTGTCAACTGGCTGATCATTCAAGGCCGTATGAAACCTGGCGTACGCTCGGAGCAAGCGCAGGCGGAACTCAATACGCTGTTGCAGCAGATTGCCGAGCAATATCCTAAGGAGCATGAAGGCCGGCAAGGGATCAGCGTTTACCCTCTCTGGAAGGTTCCTTTCGGCGCGACGGCATTCCTGGGGACCGTTTTGATGAGCTTGATGGCCATCGCCGGAGTGGTTCTGCTGCTGGCGTGCGCGAACGTCGCGAACCTAATGCTCGTGCGGGGCGTCTCAAGAACTCGCGAGATGGGCATCCGACTTTCGCTGGGCGCAACCCGCGGCAGGCTGGTCGCACAGCTTTTGACGGAGAGCATCATGCTGGCGATCCTGGGGGGAGGAGTCGCGGTGGTGGTCACGTTGTGGACTTCGAAGTCCTTCGCGAGTTTGAGGCCGCCCTCGCAACTCCCGATCTGGATCAACATTGATGTGGATCGCCGAGTGCTACTCGTTTCGCTGGCGATTTCGATACTTACCGGGATCGTTTTTGGTCTTTTGCCGGCTCTGCGTGCCTCGGGGATCAACCC
>JBGQIG010000278.1:0-4606 GCA_041498365.1 Terriglobia bacterium
CATGCGGGTTGGGGTTTCCTGGATCGGCGGCATTGACGGGAAGTGCTGGTATTGCCAACACGGCCTTGAAAACCTTTGCGATTCGCCCACTTTCACCGGTTATACCGTGGACGGCGGCTACGCCGAATACGCAATCGCGCGCGCTGACTTTGTATTCCCACTTCCCGACGCGCTGGATGATTTGCATGCTGCTCCTCTGTTGTGTGCCGGCATCATTGGTTTTCGCAGTCTTCGTGTAGCGGGAGTGGAGCACGGGGAGCGTGTGGGGCTGTTTGGTTTCGGGGCGTCAGCGCATCTCGCCATCGCCGTCCTGCGGGCGTGGCAGTGCGAGGTATATGTTTCGACCCGGGGCGCCTCTCATCGCCAGCTGGCGGTATCGCTCGGGGCTGCCTGGGTGGGGAATGAGACTGAGAAGCCTCCAGTTGAACTGGATCGCGCCATAACTTTTGCGCCCAGTGGGGATGTGGTTGTCGCCGCTCTGGCCAGTCTGCGAAAAGGCGGAGTGGTAGCGATTAACGCGATTCACCTGGACCGGATTCCCGAGTTTGATTATGACCGCCTGCTCTGGGGAGAACGTCAGCTTCGTAGCGTGACCAATATGACGCGCTCCGATGCCCGGGATTTTCTTCAAATCGCGTCTGAAATCAGACTCAAGCCCAAAGTGACGGCCTTCCCCCTCGATCAAGTCAACCAAGCCCTGGCCGCGATCAAGAGTGACTCCATCGACGGCGCGGCCGTAATCGTTCCCTGACAAGCTGCGGAAAAATGTTGCAAAACTGCTGGTGTCAGAAAGGCGCCCCTTCGACGATTGCATCCAGAAAGCTCACAGATCAAAATTCCGAGATCGTTCTTTGAGCCGACGCACCTTTAGGCCTGATCCCCGCAGCGGAGATGCCGCAAAGAATTCTGCCAGGTTGCTAACGCGTTTTGTCTTTCGTCTCCATTCCTCTGCCCCAACCACCACAGCGACCGTGCGGCCCTGCCGAGTAAGGGTTTGTGGTCCCTCGGACTTTGCCCGCTCGATAATTTCACTGAATCTTGCCTTGGCTTCGGTGACGGTCCAGCGGTGTGTATCCACAGTCGATCCTCCACCCCAATAGGTCATCCAGTTCATTACAGTCACGATCGGGCTGCGCGCCAATGACAATGAAGGTGCCCGTGTAGTCGGGATCTCCCGCATTAGTGGGCGACAACCCGTTCCCCGTCGATATGAGCATCACTGCTACGATTATAATGACGCCCATAGATGGCCCTGACTTCCGGCACGAAACTCGGGCCCTACGAGATTCAGTCACCGCTCGGTGCCGGTGGCATGGGCGAAGTGTATCGCGCCCGCGATCCGCGCCTGGGTCGGGAGGTCGCAATCAAAGTTCTCCCGGCCCCGCTTTTGTCCGATTCGGGCCGCTTGCAGCGCTTCGAGCAAGAAGCTCGTTCCGCCAGCTCCCTCAATCATCCCAACATTCTTGTCGTTTACGATGTTGGAACTCATGATGGCGCTCCCTACCTCGTAACCGAACTGCTTGAGGGGGAGACGCTTCGGGAACGCCTCTACGGAGGCGCTCTGCCTGCACGCAAGGCCTTGGAGTACGCCATACAACTGGGCCATGGATTGGCGGCCGCCCATGAGAAGGGCATAACCCATCGCGATCTGAAACCGGATAATATTTTTCTCTGTCGTGACGGACGCTGCAAGATTCTCGACTTTGGCCTGGCCAAACTGGTCGCGCCCGAGCCGCAGGATGCCACCCTCACCGATCTTCCCTACACCCAGGAGGGAGCGGTCCTCGGCACCACCGGCTACATGTCCCCGGAACAGGTACGCGGACACAAGGCCGATGCCCGTTCAGACATTTTTTCCTTCGGCGTCGTGCTCTATGAAATGCTCTCGGGCCAGCGCGCTTTTGAGGGTGCGACTGCCGCAGATACAGCCAGTGCCATCCTTAGGGAAGATCCTCTGGATTTACTTGCTGGCAATCGCAAGATCACGCCTGCACTCGATGGCATCGTGCGTCATTGCCTGGAAAAGAATCCCGAGGAGCGTTTCCAGTCCGCCCGCGATTTGGCGTTTCAGCTGCATTCGCTGTGGTCGATCTCAGATTCAGCTATAGCGCCGCCGGCAGATTTGCCGGCGAAAGAACTCTCTCGACCGGTTCGCTGGCTACTGGCCTTCCTTGCGATCGCACTGATTGCCGCGGGCTCATGGTGGATAGGCCGGAACTTTGCCGGAAAATCAGCCGCGAAGGCGGCGCATTTCCTGCGCCTCACAGACTTTGCCGGAATGGAGGAATCTCCCGCTATCTCCCCGGACGGTAAGTCCGTCGCCTTCACCCGCGACGCGGGCGGTTTCCGGCAGATCTGGGTTCGCCTGCTCAGCGGCGGCGTTCCCATTCAGATCACGCGGGATCTTGCCGATCACCAATCTCCCCGCTGGTCGCCCGATTCCGGGTCGCTGATCTACTACTCACCCCCGGCGGCAGAAGCCTACGGAACTGTGTGGCAGATTCCCGCTCTCGGCGGCACTCCACGTCCCCTCACCCACAGTCTCGGCTCCGCCGATCTTAGTCATGACGGCAAGCGCCTGGCCTTCTTCCGTTTTGAGAACGGTCAGGTCGAACTTGTGGTCTCCGATCTCGACGGCAACTCTCCCCAGGTGGTCACCCGCCTCGCCGCCCAGTACAACTATTCCTATCCTCGGTGGTCTCCGGACGACACCCGCATCGCGTATCAGCGCAGCCAGGTCTTCCGATCCGACATCTTCGTGGTGCCTTCCCTGGGCGGAGAGCCTCGACCTATCACCTTCGACGGGGTAATGATGAGCGGTTTTGCCTGGCTGCCCGACGGCTCCGGCATCGTCTACAGCTGCGCCCGCGGCAGTACTATTCTCTATCTCCCCACCCACAATCTCTGGTTGGCCAAGCTTTCCGGTTCTGCGCCCGTCCAGTTAACTCTTGGCGAAGAGTCCTACGTTTTCCCGGACGTCAGCAGTACCGGTGCCATTACTGCCAGCCGCGTCCGTATGCAATTCGACCTCTGGAAATTTCCCGTTGATGGAACCGCCACGGAAAACGTCCGTCACGGCATCCAGCTCACCCGCCAGACCGGGCAAGTGCAGACGCCTGACGTGGGGCCAGGTGATCGTGAACTCGTTTTCCTGTCTGACAGCGGCGGCCACGGCAATTTGTGGATCATGCGCCAGGACGGCGCCGGGACGCGCCAGGTCACATTTGATCGCGATCCCAGCGTCAGCCTCGGAGTTCCCGTCTGGTCGCCCGACGGAAAGAGCATTGCCTATGTCACCACTCGAAACCAGAAAGGCTGGAAATTTAGCCTCTGGGTTGTCAGTGCCGACGGGAGTAACGACCATCTCGTGGCTGACAATGCCGGCTGGTCCTGCTGGACCGCAGACAGCAAGTGGCTGTATTACGCTGTTTCCGCCGAGGACAGCTATCGCATTGAAAAGATTTCCATCGCCGGCGGATCTCCGCTCCCGGTCAGGAGTGACAACGCTATCGGGCCAGCCATCTCGCCCGACGGCGGTACTCTTTATTACGCCAGCCCGCAGCAAAATCTGACGGGCGTCACCGACTTCGAAGTCCGTATGGCCAGCCCCGACAATGGCCCCGCCCGTTTGCTCGCGAAAATTCCCGGTTTGCGGGTTCCGGTTGCCCACGGTTGGACCGTCCACCCCGTCATCTCTCCCGATGGAAAATCGCTGGCCATGTTGTTGCGCGACGACTCAGGCAACATCAACATCTGGTCGCTGCCTACGCAGGGAGGAAACCTGCGCCAGATCACCGACTTCGGCCAACGCCGGACTATTATCGCCCGCCGCGTCTCTTGGTCCGCGGACAGCCGCTCTATCTTCGCCGCCCTCGCCGAAGGTGACTCCGATATCGTATTGATAGAAGGAATCCTGCCATAACGTGCTGATGCCGCCACCATTCACCAGTTTGAATTCGTGAATCAGGAAGATACTTGGGTACGCGGGCTCGCTTGTACGGAGGCAGCGGATGTTCGTGGCGGCGGTCGCCGGAAGACTTTCCGAATTTGTTCGGTGGATCGTTTCAGAAACAGTGGCAGTACAGGTAAGAGGTCATCCGCGGCCAGATAGGCCAATTCCTCTACCCCTCGAAATGAGGTCAACCATTGTCTCATTGACAAATTGCCATCGCGCAGATAGCGGATGCAGGAGACGAAGTCGGAATCCTCCACCAACCATTTGCGGCCGTCTCTCGCCTCTTCCGCTTGCACCACGCCGCCGGTGAGATCCAGGTACATGGCACGCGCAACGTCCATACCGTTGCCGCCGACAAAGAGACGAAAGGTGGAGCCGATCCGCGGGTTGATGTCCAGAACCTTGTAACGGCCGTCGCGGGAGTCATAGCGATAGCCCAGGTCGAGAATACCCTGATATCCAACTGCAGCCATGAAAGCGCGAGTGATGCGGTCGACTTCCGGGTTGCGTAAACAGATACCAAGGCTGGTGCTGCCGGTGTAGGCGGGGCATTGCCGGATTTTCTTGCCGGTGAAGCCGACCAGACACGCCGACTTTCGGCTGAAGTAGCCATTGAACATCCAGACCGAGTCTTCGCCTCCAGGGATGTAC
>JBGQIG010000279.1:0-4601 GCA_041498365.1 Terriglobia bacterium
ATCATCAGCGTGAATCATCCCTTCCGTCTGGGCAAAGGATCGATTGGTAAAGTGCTGGCGGGACGCGAAGTCAGGTTGGCTCCGGACGGCGAAATCCTGGTCCGCGGCAGCGCGGTGGCCGCGGGGTATTGGTCTGGAAAAGAGCTTCAGCCCATGGCTGGCGAGCAAGGCTGGTACGGAACCGGCGACATCGGCGAACTGGATGCTGAAGGCAATCTGTATTTCAAGGGGCGGAAGAAAGATGTGATCGTCACCGCCGCCGGCATGAAGGTTTATCCCGAAGATATTGAAGCCGCGTTGCGCCGGCAGCCGGAAGTGAAAGATTGCGTTGTGATCGGCCTACCGCAAGATGGTAATGCCGAACCCTGCGCGATCGTGATCCTGCGAGCCGGCGTTGCCGATCCGGAGCCGGTGGTGAAGCGCGCGAACGAAACTCTGGCTGAGTACCAGCGCATGCGCCACTGGTTGGTGTGGCCCGAGGAAGATTTTCCTCGGACCTCCACACAGAAGCCGCGAACCAATTTGATCCAGCAAGTTGCCCAGACGCGATTGGGAACGAGGCCGGCGGGGACGATGGGATCGAGTCCGCTGGCGGAACTGCTGTCACGAATCCAGGGAAGACCTGTGGGTGAGTTGCGTCCAGAGGCGAACCTGGAAACCGATTTGAATCTGACTTCGCTCGACCGGGTGGAGTTGCTGGGCGCGCTCGAAGATCGTTACCAGGTGGATTTGAGCGAGACCGGGTTCGCCGCAGTCAAGACGGTAAGCGATCTGGAGCGTATGCTGCACGGCAAGCTTCCGTCGCGGGTGCAGTATCACTATCCGGCGTGGGTGCAGCGCTGGCCGACGACCTGGAACCGGTTTGTCATCCACTACCTGCTGTTGCGTCCCGCAATCTTTTTGCTGGGATGGCCGCGAATTGAAGGACGAGGAAACCTGCGTGGGGTTCGGGGTCCTGTGCTGGTCGTCTGCAACCATATTGACGACGTGGATGTCGGTTTCGTGCTGACTGCGCTTCCTGCGCGCTTTCGGCATCGGCTGGCTACCGCCACCGGCGGGGAAGCGCTGGAATTGTTGCGCACTCCACCACCGGGCCGAAGTTGGTTGAACAAGGCCTACGACCGCGTGGAATGGTTTCTGGGAGTCTCATTGCTTAACCTGTTTCCCTTGCCTAGGGAGGCTGGCTTTCGCGAGAGTTTTGCTTATGCCGGAGAATCCGTCGACCGTGGCTACAGCATTCTGGTATTTCCCGAAGGGCGCCACACTACCAATGGCAAGATGCATTCGTTTCGCGCCGGCGTCGGACTGCTGGCAAACAATCTTGCGATCCCCATCGTGCCCATGCGGATTGATGGGCTCTTCGAATTGAAGAAAGCGGGCAAGAGATTTGCCCGGCCGTGGCGGATACGGGTGAAGGTCGGGGCGCCGGTTCGCTTCCCGCCGAACAGTGCCCCCGATTGGATCGCCCGGGAGCTGCAGAAGAAGGTGGAGCAGTTGTAGCTCTGGATCGCCCGCGAACTGGGCGGCCCCGCTTGTTTATTGATGTTGTTACCTTTTGGACAAACCTCAGAACCGTCTCCGCATCGAAAGTTTGGGCGTGTAGTATTTATTCAGGCTGTCGAGTTGTTCTCGACCCTGCACCATCGGCTTCAGCAAAAATCTATCGGAGGTTGCAAGACATGCATTTCGATCTCAGGCAGTCATCGCGAGTGGCGACAGCTTTCGTTTTGGCCGCTGTCTTCGCTCTTCCCCAAAACCTTGTCGCCGAAGCGGCCAGCCATGTGGTGAGTCCTTCTGAGCTGCAGCAGGCGGCGGTCAAGGCGTCTGCGGTGAGGCAGCAGAATATCGATAAGGTTCAGCAATTTTTCTCATCAGAGAGGGCAGAGGAAGCACTGGAGTCGGCACACATGAACCCGGAGCAGGTGAAGAGCGCCGTCTCCACGCTGGACGATGCTGAACTGGCGCAGCTGGCTTCACGGGCGGACAAGGCGCAGGCTGATTTCGCCGCCGGCTCACTGAGCGATCGAGACCTGATCATTATTCTTGTGGCCGTCGCTGTGCTGATCCTGATTATTGTCGCCGTCCGATAGGGACCCATTCATGCCTGGTCGCGTCCTCAGGATCGCGGTCGTGTTGCTCGGGGTCTGCGGCGTGCTGCCGGCCGCGGACCTTCCGGGCGTCTGGCTGGACGTTCCCTTCGTACATCAGGAAAAAGACGGTTGCGGAGCTGCCAGTATCGCCATGGTGATGCAATACTGGCAGGTTCAGCAGGGCCACCCGGTGAACCAGGATTCCGACGCCGCCCTGATCCAGCGCTCGCTGTACTCGACCAAAGCCCACGGCATCTATGCTTCCGACATGGAGCGCTACTTCAAGGAGAAGGGATTCCGCACGTTTACAATTCGCGGAGAGTGGGAAGACCTCAAACAACATCTGGACAAAGGACGCCCTTTGATTGTCGCGCTGAAGCCAGCGGCGGGCGGTGCTCTGCATTATGTAGTCGTGGCCGGACTGGAACTGGAAAACGTCCTGGTCAACGATTCCGCCCAACGCAAGTTGCTCAAGCAGGACCGGTCGAGCTTCGAACAGGAATGGAACGCGGCCGGAAAATGGACGCTGCTGGCGTTGCCTCAACCCGAACCTCGCTGATTCCAACCGCTGTCCTGTTCCTCCTATTTTTCGCCTTTACCGTGGTCGTCAGCGTCCAGGCAAGTTCCAATGACGATCAATCAGTCGACCGGGCCAAGCAACTCTTCGCCGAACAACGTTGGCGGGAGATTGTGAACTTGGGCGAGTCCGTGCCATCGCCTTCCGCCGAATTTGATCTCTACTACGGCACGGCATTAGCGCAATTGGGGCGTTGGGCAGATGCCCAGGAGGCCCTTGCGGCAGGAGCGCGCCTTCAACCTGGCGACAAGCGGTTTCCGCTGGAACTGGCGGGAGTAGCCTTCAAGCAGAAGCAGTATCCGCAAGCGGTCCACTATTTGCGACGGGCCCTGCACCTTGATCCCAACGATTCCTACGGGAATGACTTTCTGGGCACCGTCTATTTCCTGCAGGGAAACATCGAAGCGGCGCTGAAGTATTGGAACCGTGCGGGCAAGCCGCAAATTGTCGAGGTGCAAACCCAGCCCACACCACAGGTGAACGCAGCGTTACTTGACCGCGCCTTCGCATTCGCGCCCGCGAGTGCGCTGCGCTTGTCCGATCTGCTGACCACCCATGTTCGAGTGCGCGGACTGGGGATTTTTCCCCGCTATCAACTTGATCTGCAGGCTCGTGATGACGGCAAGTTTGACATTGCTTTCCGCAACCACGAGCGCGACGGGTGGGGGCAAAGCAAGCTGGAAAAACTGTTCCTTCTGTTTCGCGGCCTGCCGTTTCAGAGCGTTACTCCTGAGGTTTACAACCTGCGGCGTCAGGCCATCAACTTCGTCTCCATGTATCGCTGTGACGCGGAGAAGCGGCGGCTTCTGGCAGAACTGTCCGGTCCCTTCAAGGCAAATCCGAAATTTCGATATGGCGTACTCGCCGACTTGCGCAGTGAGAACTGGAATATCAGAGACTCATTTCAGGGGCCAGCACCTCTGCTCGGGAGTTTCAACCTGCGGCGGGAAGCGGTGGGCGCAAACTTCGCTTCTCTCGAAAGCGGGCACTGGCGGTGGTCTGCCGGAGCTGAAGTTTCGCACCGCGACTTCCGCAGCGTTGTTCCCGGACCGGCTCTCACTCCAGCTCTGCTGGCCAAGGGCTATCAGCTTAAGCAAGTGGCGCAGTTGGACGTCGAGTTATTGCGTGTGCCGGAGAGAAGACTGACGCTCGAAAGTGGACTGTCGTCGCAGGCTGGCCGCATCTGGTCGCAACCTTCGCATTCCTTCGAAAAGCTACAGGGCTCTTTGCGCTTTCACTGGTTTCCACAGGCCGAGGGTGACGACTATGAAGTTCAACACTGGATTAGGGCAGGCAAGACATTTGGCGACGTTCCGTTCGACGAGCTCTTCATCATGGGGCTGGAGCGCGACAATGATCTGTGGATGCGAGGACACATCGGAACTCGTGACGGCAGGAAGGGCAGTGCTCCGCTGGGGCGAAACTATTTCTTGTCAAACTGGGGAGCGGACAAGAACATCTATCGCAACGGAATCTTTACGGTGAAGCTTGGGCCTTTTCTGGACACGGGCAAAATTACCGATGCTTCTGCCGGGCTGGGCTCGCACAAATGGCTGTGGGACCTGGGGGCGCAGGCGACGGTGCGCGTCTTTGGAGTGGGAGTTGCTTTTTCTTACGGCAAGGACCTACGGTCGGGGAACAATGCGTTCTATGTCTCAATGCGGTAGCCGCTGGAAGTGTCATTGGTGCGGCATCTTCCATTAGTGAATGGAACCCGTGGAAGATGATCGCGCTATAATTGGGCCCATGAAGAACACAAAATTATTTCTATTCGCCATGGCGCTGCTTATTCCCTCTTTGTCCATGATCGCCGCGGCCAAGTCTGCGAAGACTGTGGTCGAGCTCAAGGATGCCCAGGGCAAGAGTGTGGGAACGGCTGAGTTGTGGAGTAACACGGGGAAAAAAGCGGAGCCGGGCGTGTCTATCAAGCTCAA
>JBGQIG010000280.1:0-4598 GCA_041498365.1 Terriglobia bacterium
AATCTCCCGCCGCGGCGCCAAACGTCTGCAGGAAGGCCACGTCTGGGTCTATCGCTCGGACATCGTCTCCGCAGACGGAGTGGCTCCGGGCGCGGCCGTGGGTGTCACCGACGAGCGCAGAAAATTCCTGGGGACAGCTCTCTACAGCAGCGCTTCCCAAATCGCCATCCGCATGATTTCGCCCCACACGGTGGATGACCTGGCCAACCTGGTGCGCGAGCGTATCCAGGCCGCAATCAGGTACCGCGAGCGGGTGGTGAGCGATACCGACGCCTATCGTGTGGTCTTCAGCGAAGCCGATTTTCTTCCCGGGCTGATCGTGGACCGGTACAACGACCTGCTCTCCGTCCAGGCGCTCACTCAGGCCATGGACGCGGAGCCGGTCCGCAAGATAGTTGTTTCTGAACTCATCGAGCGGTTGAGGCCGGTCTCCATTGCCGAACGCGTGGATCCCCGGATCCGCGAACTGGAGCAGCTGCCATCTCGATCCACGGGCCTGACTTACGGCGAGAAGAGCAGCACCGTTTTCTCCATGAACGGAGTCCGCTTTCACTATGACGCGCTGGAGGGTCAGAAAACCGGCGCGTTTCTCGACCAGCGTGAAAACTACGCGGAGGCCGCCCGTTATGCCCGCGGAGAAGCTTTGGACGTTTTCTGCTATCAGGGCGGCTTCGCTCTGCACCTGGCCCCGTCCTGCCCCAAAGTGACCGGCGTGGACAGTTCCCGTCCCGCGTTGGAAGTGGCCGACCGCAATGCCACCCTAAACAGCCGCGAGATTGAATGGATCGAAGCTAACGCCTTCGACCTGCTTCGCGACTACGCTGACGCCGGGCGCCGCTACGACACCATCGTGCTCGATCCTCCCGCCTTCGCCAAGAGCAAGAGCAACCTGGAAACTGCCCTCCGCGGCTACAAAGAGCTCAACCTGCGGGCGCTCAAGATGCTGCGTCCCGGAGGAATCCTGGTGACCTGCTGCTGCTCCTACCATGTGAGCCCTGCTCAATATTTGGACGTGGTGCGAATTTCGGCCCGCGATGTCCACAGAAATCTTCGCATCGTGGAAAACCGTGGGCAGGCCAAAGATCATCCGATCCTGCTAAACGTGCCGGAAACTGGGTATTTGAAGTGCGTCATCGGATACGTAAGTAATTGAAAAAAATGCCATTTTATTACTTGACAATTGAACACTCAACTTTTATTATCCAGTTACACTAAATAGGCATCCAAAGCAGTGACAGGAGCCCTAAAACCAATTTCAAAGACTTCTCATGAGGAGGATTGTATGACCATACTGACCCGTTGGGATCCCTACCGCGAGTTCAACACCCTGCAGGACCGTTTGAATCGCTTGTTCAATGCCTCGTACAACGAGGGCCGGGATGAGTCCCTGGCCACCTCGAGCTTCGCCCCGGCCGTGGACGTTTATGAAGACGAACACAACGTCACGCTGAAAATCGAAGTCCCGGGGATCGACGAGAAGGACATTGATGTCCGCGTCGAGAACAACACTCTCACCGTGCACGGCGAGCGCAAGTTCGAGAAGGAAGAGAAAGAAGAGAACTATCGTCGCGTCGAGCGGCAATATGGCAGCTTCACTCGCGCCTTCACGCTGCCGACCACGGTGGACACCGAAAGCGTCTCTGCCAACTACGACAAGGGCGTACTGAAGGTTAAGCTGACCAAGAAGGCGGAAGCCAAGCCCAAGCAGATCAAAGTCAACGTAGGCGGCGAAAAGACGCTGGAAGGCAAGCAGCCCAGCAAAGCTGCGTAAGCCGGCAGCGACCATTGGTAAGGGTGGACGTCTCGTTCGCCCGGTCGAGTACAACTCGACAAATCTGAGACGGGAGGCGGCTAACCGGCTGGCTCCCGTTTTTATTTGTAGCAACCAGTCGAGAGCACGTAGCATTTAGCCGAATGGCCAATTGCTAACAACTGCTATTGCTCGTTTTTGGGGAGTCACTATGGCAATTCGTTGGGAAAAATTTACGGTAAAGGCGCAAGAAGCGGTGCAGCGTGGCAATGATCTCGCTTCCGAGCACGGCAACCCCGAGCTGCTACCGCTGCACCTGCTGGCAGCACTGCTGGAAGACAAGGAAGGAATCGTGCCGCCCGTGCTGGAGAAGATTGGCATCGGTCCCCAAGCCGTGCTGAGCGAAGCTTACCGCGAGCTCGAGCGTTTGCCCAAAGTCTCGGGCGGCGGAGCCGCGCAAGCTGCGCTCTCCCCAGCGGCAAACCAGCTGCTGGAACGCGCCTTCAAGGAAGCCTCCAACTTCAAGGACGAGTATGTTTCTACCGAGCACCTGCTGCTAGCCATCACTCATCTGAAACGTGACGCAGCCCAGGAAATCCTGGCGCGGCATGGTGCCACCTACGACGCCATTCTTAAAGCATTGACCTCAGTGCGCGGCTCACAGAAGGTTACCGACCAGAATCCTGAAGCCAAGTACCAGGCGCTGGAACGCTATGCGCGCGATCTGACCGAGCAGGCGCGGCGCGGCAAGCTCGACCCGGTCATTGGCCGCGATGAAGAAATTCGTCGCGTGGTGCAGGTGCTCTCGCGGCGCACCAAGAACAATCCGGTGCTGATCGGCGAGCCCGGTGTGGGCAAGACGGCCATCGTGGAAGGCCTGGCGCAGCGCATCATCTCCGGCGACGTACCCGAGGCGCTCAAGAACAAGCGAGTGGTCGCCCTGGATTTGGGAGCCATGCTGGCGGGCGCAAAGTTTCGTGGCGAATTCGAAGATCGCCTCAAAGCAGTTCTGAAAGAAATCGAGGACTCGCAAGGCCAGATAGTGCTGTTCATCGACGAACTGCATACCCTGGTCGGGGCGGGCGCGGCCGAAGGCGCGATTGATGCCTCGAACATGCTGAAGCCGGCGCTGGCTCGCGGTGAGTTGCGCGCCATTGGCGCCACCACGCTGAACGAATACCGCAAATACATCGAGAAGGATGCGGCGCTTGAACGCCGCTTCCAGATCGTGTTCGTGGGCGAACCCAACGTCGAAGACACGATTGCAATTCTGCGTGGCTTGAAAGAGCGCTACGAAGTTCATCACGGCGTGCGCATCAAAGACTCCGCCATTGTGGCTGCGGCCACGTTGTCGCATCGCTATATTTCGGATCGTTTCCTGCCCGACAAAGCCATCGATTTGATCGATGAGGCCGCGGCATCCCTGCGAATTCAGATCGATTCCATGCCCACCGAAATCGATCAGTTAGAACGCCGGGCGACGCAACTGGAAATCGAAAAGCAAGCGCTGAAGAAGGAATCCGACCCTAACTCCAAAGAGCGGCTGGCTGTGATCGAGAAAGAACTGGCCGAATTGCGGGAAAAATCCAACGCACTTAAGGCTAACTGGAAACGCGAGAAGGACCTGATCGCCAAGACTCGGACTCTCAAAGAGAAGATCGAGCAGCTCAGGATTGAAGAGCAAGCCGAAGAAAGAAAGGGCAACCTGCAACGGGTGGCGGAAATCCGCTACGGTCTGCTGGTTCAGACCGAAGAGGAACTAAAGAAGTTGACCGCACAGCTGGAGGGTTCCGCGGCCAAACGCATGCTGAAGGAAGAAGTGGACGAAGAAGACGTGGCCCGCATCGTCTCCAAGTGGACAGGCATTCCGGTCTCCAAGATGCTCGAAGGCGAAGTCAAAAAGCTGGTCACCATGGAAGAGCGGCTGCGGCAGCGCGTGGTGGGCCAGGAAGCTGCCCTCGAACGCGTGGCCAACGCTATCCGCCGCTCGCGCGCCGGGTTAAGCGATCCCAAGCGGCCCATAGGGTCCTTTATTTTCCTGGGACCAACCGGAGTCGGCAAGACCGAGCTGGCTCGCGCCCTGGCCGAGTTCCTGTTCGACGATGAGCACGCCATGGTGCGCATCGACATGTCCGAGTATATGGAGAAGCACGCGGTCTCGCGCCTGATCGGCGCGCCTCCGGGCTACGTTGGCTATGAAGAGGGCGGACAGCTCACCGAGCAGGTGCGGCGGCGTCCCTATGCGGTGGTGTTGTTCGATGAAATCGAGAAGGCGCATCCCGACGTCTTCAACGTCCTGCTGCAAATGATGGACGATGGCCGCCTGACCGACGGCAGAGGCCGCACTGTGGATTTCCGCAACACGGTCATCATCATGACTTCAAACCTTGGGTCTTCTTTCCTGCAGGCCGAAGGTTTGCGCTCGGAGCAGGAGTTCAACGAGGCCTCGAAAGAGGTGCTGAACGCGCTGCATGCGCACTTCAAGCCCGAGTTCCTCAACCGCGTGGATGACGTCATCATCTTCCGCCCGCTGGGCAAGGAACACCTGGTAAAGATTATCGAGTTGCGGCTGGAAGACGTTCGCCGCCTGCTGGCCGATCGCAAGATCTCGCTCGAGCTGACCGACGCAGCCAAAGACCTGCTGTTCACCGAAGGCTTCGATCCGAATTTCGGCGCGCGTCCGCTGAAGCGCGCCATCCAGAAGCTGGTGCAGGACCCGCTGGCGCTGAAGATTCTGGACGGCGAAGTTCTGCACGGCGACCACGTAGTGGTGGACGCCGACAAGCGCGCCGGCAGGATGGTGTTTGCGGTGAGCAAGCGAGTGGGCGAGAAGGAGCCGGCGAAGGCG
>JBGQIG010000281.1:0-4587 GCA_041498365.1 Terriglobia bacterium
GGACAACCTCCCCTTTTCTGCCTGCCGCCCCAGCAATGGCGCCACTGCAAAAATGGCGAAGAACAGCGTGGCGAAGCCCACCGTCAGGCGCAGCTGGCTGCGGTCGTAGAAGCTGGAGTACCAGCCGACATAGAGCAGCAGGGTCCCGGCATAACTCAAAACCAGCAGGCGCCGCCACGGTTTGAGCATCACGAGCGCGAGCGCGCCCAGGTCCAGAATGGCGACGTAGGAGAACAGGGCAACTTCGCGGTTCTGGCCGGTCGAAAGTAGTAACGGCGTTGTAAATCCACCGATCAGGGCAAAGGCTGCCAAGACTTCAGCGTCCTGGGTCCATGCCATCAGGGCCGTGGCCGCGGTCACGGTCAGCATCATGACGAAGGCCACGTTGCTGGGCACCAGGCTGTAGACCTGGAAAGCCGCGTACAGCGACAGGTAAAGGACACCGATGCCGACGGCTTTCAGGGAGTAAGAAAAGAGCCGGTATCCGCGGCTGCGAAAGTTCTCGCTCCAGACAACGATGGCAATACCGGCCAGCAGTCCGATGGTGACGCGGCCGGCCGGGCCGATCCAGTTGTTATCGAAGGCAAATTTCAGGAAGTAGGAAACGCCGATCAATACCGCGGCGATGCCGATCCGGTTCAGCCAGTGCGAACCAATGCGGGATTCCAGATCCGCGCCTGGCTTCGACAATGAGATCTTCGCGGGTCTCGGCGGAATGCTGGGAATGCCGGGTGCGGGCGGCGTCGGTTCCACGCCGGCCGGCGCGGGCGCTTGCGCCCTGGGCGCTGGAAGTGGTTCGGCAAGGCCCGGTTGCAGGTTCAACTCGCGCTCGATGCGATACACGCGTGCTGTAAGGTCGCTGAGAAGCTGTCGTAGCTGTTGCAGTTCACTGCCAGAAGGATCCACCGCACCTCCAGGGAACTGATTTCCGGAGCATTATCTGCGAAACTGGTCTGGCTTTCACGAATAATTAAGGGGACGAACCATGAAGTGCCTGACCGAATACCTGAAGTTTCACACCCGATCACACCGCGCCTACGTGCACATTACGCCCCAGGTGGAGCAAATCGTAACTAAAAGCGGCGTCCAGGAAGGCATGGTGCTGGTTTCAGCCATGCACATCACAGCCGGCGTTTATGTGAATGACAACGAGAGCGGACTGATTGAGGACATCGATCAATGGCTGGAAAAGCTGGCGCCTTTCCGCAAAGACTACAAACACCATGAGACCGGCGAGGACAACGGCGATTCGCACCTGAAGGCTCTGCTGATCCACCATGAGGTGATCGTCCCCATCACCGCGGGCAAACTCGATCTGGGAACCTGGCAGCGGATTTTCTATGCGGAATTCGACGGCCAGCGGGATAAGCGGGTGATTGTGAAAGTAATGGGCGAATGACGGGCGCGTGGACACTGGCGCCTATGGACACAGTCGGTTAGGTACCTCGGGGGCTGAAGCCCGATCTTTGTTGAGCTTTCTTATGCAGGCCTGAAGGCCTGCTCCACCCCAACGACTCCCCGCAAAGCGCAGTTCCGTGGAAGCGCGACGCTTTAGCGCCGTGTAAGCCCGTTCAACATCAACAAGGGCTTTCAAGCCCCTGTCGCGACTGTCGAGATTTTTTCAGCGCTTGATGTCCACGTCAGGGTCGGCACCTCTGCCGTTGCTATCACTGATGTAGTACTGGTAGCGACCAAGCGCTGCTCCCGGTCTCACTGGACCAGAGCTTGCGGTTCCTCCCGCAGGCACGTGGAACGTGGAAACCGCGAATGGACTAGTCTGAAAGCTGATGGTGAACTCGTCTCCGTCCGAGGACCATACGACTTCATCGCCGGCAGACCTGCTGACATTCACCACCTCGTTGTCCACCTCGCCGCCTTGGCTGATGCGTACCGGGAGCCCCCTCCCGGCAGACACTTGCAAGTTCGGTTTCAAAACCAGCAGGAGAAGTAGGGAGAGAGATAACAGAATAGTCTTTTTCACAAGCATCTCCTCGCGTTCAGAATTGGTTGAGCCGAAGCGAGCCGGATTAACGGGAAGAAGTAACTGGTATCGTTCCGGCGCAAGTTTCGCCGGAAACTACACGGCCAAGCTGTGGATATCAGAACTAATTGGTAGCTGTTCCGAAAATAGAACAACTGAGCTACAAAGAATCGAGTGGACCCCTTTTAATGCGGGAACGGCGAACGTTAGTGAGTTTGGATTGGAGCTTACAGTGCTGGATAGTCAGGCGCGCAAATACCGATTCTGTTCTGAATTCAGAACAGCAGCACCACCGGCGGCGCCTAATAAGTGGCCGCCCCAGAAAAGGTGAGGGCCGAGGTCGTCTAACCTCGGCCCTCACTTTGGAAAAATGAGCCCTGTGGATTGTTTTTGCTATTTCAATGTCTCACGTCCACGTCGGGGTCGGCAGTCATCGCCAACGAGGCATTGTTCCTGATCGAGTAGTGATAACGCGCGAGTGCCGCATCCGACCGGACTGGACCAGAGCCTGCGCTTCCGCCCGCCGGGACGACAAAGCTTTCTTTGGCGAAGGGCGAACTTTCGGGCTCAAACTGGATGGTGAGTTCATCGCCCTCCGAATACCAAACGACTTCATCCCGTGCGGCCTTTCTCACGTTGACAACTTCGTAGTCCACGTCAAGCTCGTGACGGACGTGTACCGGGAGCTGCATATTGCCTCCTTCTCATTCTTGGTTAGTATCTAAGCGCCCCCTCACTGCTTAGTGCCGCGTAGTATAGCCTGAAACCGGGGATCCGCCCGAAAATCATCGAAATCTGGCATGCTGCTGACAAAGCTGACGGGGAAGCCACCCGTGAGCGCCTTCTGCAGCCACTCGAGGGTTCGGCCCGTTTCGCCGAAGTGGTTGTACACCAAGGCTGCCCGAAACTGCACACTGGGATCCGTCGGTGCTAGGGATAGCGCCTTTTGGAGAGATACCAGGGCTTCTTGCTTGTTATCTGTCATCGCCAGATAGGTTGATCGAAGGGCCCAAGTACGTCCGTCACGCGGGTTCACGCGTAGTTTCTCATCGGCAAGGCGGATGGCTTCCCGATAGGCATCGCCGGCTTGCGGCCGTTTTCCGGAAGCCCAGTAGTAGGCATCACCAAGGTTGCCCCAACTGAGCCAATTGTTCTTCTCCAACTTCAGCCCCTCTTCGAAATTGCGTGCCGCTTTGTCGAACTCTCGCATCGAAAAGTAGGTCGTACCCAGGTTGTTGTATGCCTCTGCAGTCGGCCGAAGAGAGACAGATTTTTCCAAAGCGGCAATTGCATCTGGATACCGTCCTTCCAGGATGTGCATTGCGCCCAGGTCCGAATATCCGCGAAAGTTGTCGGGTGCCAAGGCCACGACTTCCCGAAACATTTTGGCCGCGTCGTCATATCGTCCTTGCTGCCAATAAAAAAGCCCCAGCCAGCTGTATCCAGCCCAGTATTGCGGTCGCAGACTGATGGCCTTTCGATATGTAGCTTCGGCTTCGGCAGGCTTGTTTAGTTTGCGGTAGGCCTCGGCTAGACCACGGAAGGCATCATCGCTGGTTGGATCAAGGGCAGTCGCTTTTTGAAACTGAGCGACGGCCTTCTCGTACTCACCGGTCCCGCGATCCACGCTGCCCAAGCAGGCGTAGCCTTCGGCCAATTTCGGGGCCCTAGCCACGGCCTGATTGCAGGCCGACCTTGCCTTCTCCATCCACTCGCTGCCTCCCTGGCCTTCTTCGTAGCCCACCCAATAGGCTTTGCCCAGCGCGGCGTAGGCCTCCGCGTACTTGGGGTCGAGGGTCAGGGCGCGATTGAAAGCGGAGATCGCGCTGTCGATGTTTTCGTGCTTGTGGTAGTCGAGCAGGTATCCGCGCCCGCGGAGGAACTGGTCGTAAGCCGACGGGTCGCCGGTACCGTGTGCTGCCAATACGACCCGATCGCTGCCCTGGATCGACAAACCCAACATGCTCAACGTGCCGTCCACCACACGGTCTTCGACGGCAAAGGCGTCGCTGACGTCGGCGTCGAAGGCCTGGGCGGCGACCTGGCGATTGGTCTTGGCGTCCACCAGGGTATAGGTCACGCGAACCTGGCTGCCGGAGCCGTGCAGGCTTCCCTCCAGAACCAGGCCTACGCCAAAGGCTTTTCGCGCTTGCTCTACGCTGGTAACGCCCTCGGTGCGAATCTCGCTCGTCGGAACTACCTGCAACGGATAGCTCCCAGTGAGCTGGGTGAGCTTGGCCGTCAGGGTCTCGGTCAGACCGTTACAAAAAGCCTTGCTGCCGGGGTCGTCTGCCATGGGGGTAAAGGGCAGCACCGCCATTTGAACCGGCGTGGACGATCCAGCCAAATGCAATCCCTGGTTCGATTTCACCTGCCGGTAGACTACGGCGGAAAGAAGCGAGGCCACGACCAGGGCCGTCACCCAGAGCCAGCTCTTTCTCTTCGGCCGGGTTAGCCTGCGTTGTGGCACGACCCGTGAGAGTCCAGTGACGGTCAATCCTTCATGCACCTGGCGGAGAGCGTCCAGCAGCTCCTGAGCACTGGCAAAGCGCTGCCCTGGTTCTTTGGCCATCGCCTTGTTGACCAGAGCCTCCAGGTCTTCGGAA
>JBGQIG010000282.1:0-4571 GCA_041498365.1 Terriglobia bacterium
AGACCAGGATTTGCCACCAGGGCCCTTCGAGCCATCAGCGGTAGCCGGGACGGCCTGCAGGAACGAGCGAATCCAGCGTTGCACATTGTGGTCTTTCACGATCTCGCGCAGAAGTCGCATCCGGCTGCGCTTTTCTTCCGCCGTCATCAGGGCGGCGTCGTGCAGCGCCTGAGCCACTTCGGCAAAATCGTTGGGATTGACCAGAATGGCCCCATGGCGCAACTCGGGTCCGGCACCGGCAAATTCGCTGACGATAAGGACGCCACGCTCGTCTAACTGGGCAGCACAGAATTCTTTGGCGACCAGATTCATTCCATCCTTCAGCGGAGTGACCAGGCCAATGTCGGCGGCGCGATAGTAAGCGAGAAGTTCATCGCGGCCAAGATTGCGATGAATGTAATGGACTGGCACCCATCCCGGCTGGGTAAACTCTCCGTTGATCTGGCTGACCAGCAACTCGACTTCCCGGCGCAAATGCTTGTAATTGGGAATCTCCTCGCGGCTGGGGACCACAACCTGCACCAGGGTGATGTGGCCGGGCAGCTCCGGAAAGCGCTGCAGCATAAGGCGGAAGGATTTGAGGCGCTCCGGAATACCCTTGGTGTAGTCCAGGCGATCCACGCCCAGGACCAATACGTCTCCCGACAGGCGTCTTCTGATCTCGGCGGAGTGGGCCGCGATTTCAGGACGCGCCGCCTGTTGCGCGAACTCTTCAAAATCGATGCCGATGGGAAACGTACCCACCACGACTCTCCGCCCTTCCAGGCTGACCTGTAGATGAGGGCTGGCGTCCTCGACAGAAACCTCGGGGAACAGGCGCTTTAAACAGCTTACGAAATTTGAGCGGTCATGATCGCTCTGGAATCCGATCACGTCAAATTCCAGCAAAGCGCGCAGGATCGGCCGCTTCCAGGGCAGTTTTTCAAAAACATCGGGGGAGGGAAAGGGAATATGCAGAAAAAAGCCCATCGGGACATGCACCCCGGCTTGCCGAATGGCATCGGCGGTCAGCATGAGGTGGTAGTCATGAATCCAGACAAAGTCGTCCGCGCCCGCAGTCTCCGCGACCACACTCGCGAACTTGCGATTCACTCGCCGGTACATTTCCCAGTACTCGGGATCGAAATTGCAGCGGGAGGGCATGTCGTGAAACAGAGGCCAGATGATTTCATTGGCGAATCCGGAGTAGAACTTCGCGACCTCTTCCTCGGTAAGCGCGACCGAACGGAGAGTATAGGAACGGTGATGCGCCGCCCTGACCAGCAAAGGTTCAATGTGTTCGCCTGGACCGGTGCCGGCCCAACCGATCCAAACTCCAGGCTGGCCGCGCCAACCCGCCTCGAGAGCAGTGGCCAGTCCTCCGGAACTTCGTTCGACCCGCGCCCCACCCGCATATTTGCGTATGAGAATGGGTAAGCGGTTGGAAACATTGATCACGCGCCCTTTGATGTCTGTCATCCTTGCCCTCCTGATGCGCGAAGCCACTCCTCGAAAAACTGGATCAGCTCCTGGGGTGGTTGCAGCCATACATCGGCTGTCGTCGGCCGCGACTGAGGACGAACTAGCGCTGTCAGTCCGTTGCCCTTAAGGGCGTGAAATGCATCTTCATCGGTCTGGTCGTCACCCAGATAGGCGACGGCCGCGCCCGGCCCTGCTTCCCTTACGATGGCACGGACTGCGTCCCCTTTGCCTGGGCCAGCAACGCGAATTTCCAGGCCGCCGTCAAATTCGAGCAGGCGGAACGGCGCGCGCTCCAGCAGAGGCTTCCAAAGCTGGGGAACCTCTTTGGCCAGTTTCCTGGCTTTCGCCGGGTCCAGACCTCGCCAGTGCACCGCGACTCCTCCGGGTTTGAGTTCTGTTTGATTCTCCAGCCCCGCATCGCGCAGCAGGGCTGCGGCTGCGAGCAGATAGTCCTGATGCGCCGGTACCGAGCTGACTTCATAGTGGCCGTCGGCCAGGAGCCGCTCCAGGCCGTGGCTGCCCCATATTTCCGGCTGCGGAGAGATGCGGCTGAGAAGCAGCAACTCCCGCGCCGGGCGTCCGCTGATCAGCACCACCCGAGTGCCCTGGGCCATGATGCGAACGATCAATGGCGGCACCTCGGGATACGGGAAAGCCAGGCTGCGATCGACACAAAAAGGAGCCAGCGTGCCGTCGTAATCGAGCAAAAGCACGCGGGCCGGGGCGGAACGCAGCCGCTCCAAAAAAGGACCGTATGTGATCTGCCGCTCGAGTGCCTTCATGCCGCTCCTGACCTCAGCAAGCAATTAACGACGAAAGCCGGACCCGACGCGAAGTGGCGGAAAAAGCTCGTGAGACAACGGACAGTCAAATCGCAGAACGCGCGGTCGAGGGGCGGTGAGGACCGCGGGTAGCGCGAAACGGCGCTGATGCCCGTTGAATTTTTCCCACGGAGCCCGTGATGTGGCAGCACACGATTGTTTTGTGCGCGCCAAGTTTGTCGAAGAACGTTAAGCGATTCTAACACGGGAAAGTCGGATGCAACACCGGGAAGCAAGTGAAAAACAAGGCTTTTTAGAGGAGAAGGGCAGGCAAACAATCCGGGCTAAGTCCAACGAAACCAGCGCAGGGCCAGCACGAAGGAAATCACTCCCCACAAAACCAGGATCAGCAGGCGTCCAGATTGGGCCCTCAGGGATGCGCCCTGCAAAATTGTGGCGCGCAGGGCGTCGTTGAGTGCGGTCAGCGGCAAGAGTTTGATCAAGGGCTGCAATATGGCCGGGAAACGCTCGGAGGAGAAGAAGACGCCGGAAAAAATCCACATCGGCATCATCACAAGATTCATCAGGCCGCTGACACTTTCCAGTTTCTGGGCCCGGCTGGCAGTGAGCAGTCCCAGGCCGCCGAAGGCCACAGCGCCAATCGTGGCCAGCAACACAATAGTGAAGAGCGACCCCAGCACGCGCATGTGGAAGACCAGCACGCCGAAGCCGAGTAGAAGCCCGATTTCAATCACCATGAGCACCAGCCGGCTGCTGGTCAGGGCCAGCAGAAAATCACCACGGCGCATGGGGGTGGCAACAAAACGTTTGAGGAGCTTGCGCTGGCGCATGTCCACTAACGCGAAGCCGATGCCCCACATTCCAGAGTTCATCAGGTTCATCCCCAGCAGTCCGGGAATCAGGAAATCGATGTAGCGCGATCCCGGTTCGCTGGAAGCGACGGCCGAAGTGGGGACGGGATCCTTGCGCCCGGCTCCGGCCTGCAGAGCGTCGTCCACCTCCGTGCGGGAGAGCACACTCTCGGGGCGCGCGGGGTCATAGCGATACTGAAAACCTTCCTTGCCGTCACTCGCGATCACCAAATCGTACTTTCCCAAACGGAAGCCCTGCAGCGCCTTCTGCTCCTCGATTACTTCCGCGCGAATCGAGGAACTTCGCGGCGAACGCTGGATCATGGCCAAAGCGTCTAGAGCACCGGGCCCCTCAACAATGGCGACCGCGGTGACGTCGGCGGGCTTGTTGCGGAAGGCAATGCCGAGTCCCAGGGCCAAAAGCACGGGAAATCCGAAGACCCAGAAGATGACTTCGGGTTCGCGCTGGAGCTCCCGCAGGCGCGCCATCAACAGATGAGCGAAGCCCGACCAGCGGCCGTTACGGGGAGGGCGCGCAGGTGGCACGGGACGTACCGCTGTTGACGGACTTTGCTGTGCGACGGTCACTGAAAGGTTTCCCTACTAATTGGACTTGATCTGTCGAAGTGCGCTCGATCTGGGCGGGTCATCATCACTATCACTCTTCCCTCAAATGGCGGCCAGTCAGGCGTACGAACACGTCCTCCAGGCTGGCTTGGCGAGTGGTCAGATGCAAAAGCTGCTCGCCTTCTTTCTCCACTGCAGCGAGCAGCGCGGGGATGGTCAGGTGTGGCTCACGCACATTAAGACAGACGAGACCATCGTCATCGCGTACCGATTCCACTCCGGGAAGCGCTCGCCAGGCGTCCAGGGCGGCTCCGTTGGAGTTACCGCTGACCTGAAATTCCACCATGTGATGACCGCCCAGGCGCTCGATCAGGTCAGCCGGCGTGCCTTCCGCAATAATTTGTCCGTGATCGACGATTGCCAGCCGGTCACACAGACGCTCAGCTTCATCCATGTAGTGGGTGGTGAGCAGCACTGTGCCCCCGGCCCGCTGGAAACTGCGGATGATGTCCCAGAGCTGGCGGCGGCTTTGCGGGTCGAGTCCGGTGGTGGGCTCGTCCAGAAAGAGAATCTTCGGATTGCCCACCAGCGCGGTAGCGACGGCAAGGCGCTGCCGCTGGCCGCCGGAAAGCTTGCCGACCCAGGCGTCAGACTTTTCCCCGAGCTGTAATTGTTCGAGCACTTCGCTGGCTAAGCGAGGCTCGCGATAAAAGCTGGAAAACAGTTCGATGGTCTCGCGGACAGTAAGTTTTTCTGACAGCCGCGTTTCCTGCAACGAGATGCCCATCCGCTCGCGCAGCTCGCGCTCGTTCTCCGCCCAGGTTTGACCCAGGATGGTGACCTGTCCGGACGTAGGCGGCAGCAGGCCTTCCAGGATCTCGATGGTAGTGGTCTTCCCTGCTCCGTTGGG
>JBGQIG010000283.1:0-4556 GCA_041498365.1 Terriglobia bacterium
ATCCCCTACATGGTGGTGAAGAAGGACGGCCGCCGCGAAAAATTTGACCGGCAGAAAGTGCTGAATGGGCTGCTGCGGGCTTGCGAGAAGCGTCCCGTGCCCATCAGCCGGCTGGAACAGATCGTGAACGAGGCGGAAGCCTTCGTGATCGAGTCGCCAGAGCGGGAACGTAAGACCAGCGAAGTGGGAGAGCTGATCATGAATCGGCTCCGCCGTTACGACAAGGTGGCGTACGTTCGCTTCGCCTCGGTCTATCTGGATTTCAAGGACGTGCAGGAATTCATGACCGAGCTGAAGGATTTGCTGAAGGGCAAGGAATCGGCTGAAATTCGCAGCAAGGGCGCGGTAAAGAGCTAACGGGTTATGTGGCGCGGGCGCCCGCGCCCGCGACGGCCGTAAGTCAAGGTCAAAGGCCGCGGGCGAGGGCGCCCGCGCCACACAGTGGATCAGAATGGCTTACAAGATCACACTCATTCCTGGCGACGGTATCGGTCCCGAGGTTACCCAGGCTGCGGTGCGCATTCTGGAAGCCACCGGCGTCAAGTTTGAATGGGAAATCTTTCAGGCAGGTGCTGAGGCATTTGAGAAGTATCAGGAATACATTCCCAGGGAACTGATCGAGTCGATTGAACGCACCCGGGTCGGGCTCAAGGGGCCAGTGACCACTCCAGTGGGAGGCGGATTTCCCAGCATCAACGTTGCCTTGCGGAAGAAGTTTGAGCTCTACGCCAACTTTCGCCCCATCAGCAACCTGCCGCACATTCCTACCCGCTATCCTCAAGTGGACCTCATCATCGTCCGGGAAAACACCGAGAGCCTGTATTCCGGAATCGAGCACGAGGTGGTTCCGGGCGTGGTGGAGAGCCTGAAAATTATCACTGAGAAGGCTTCTACCCGAATCGCGCGTTTCGCCTTCGAGTACTCTCGCAAGAATCACCGCAAGAAAATTCACGCCATCCACAAAGCCAACATCATGAAACTCTCGGATGGCCTGTTCCTGCGCTGCTGCCGCAACGTCGCCAAAGAATATCCGGAAATCACCTACGGCGAGCACATCGTGGACAACACCTGCATGCAACTGGTGATGAATCCCTATCAGTACGATGTGCTGGTGATGGAGAACCTCTACGGCGACATTATTTCCGACCTTTGCGCCGCGTTCGTCGGCGGCCTGGGGTTCGTGCCCAGCGCCAACCTGGGTGACACCTGCGCAATATTCGAGGCGGTGCACGGGTCGGCTCCCGACATTGCCGGCAAGAACATCGCCAACCCGACGGCGGTAATCCGCTCGTCCCAACTCATGCTGCGTCACCTGGGCGAACACGCCGCCGCGGACATGATCCGTGGCGGACTGGAGAAGGTTTATCGCACCAAGGACAAACTGACACGCGACGTGGGCGGGAAGGCGGGGACCTCGGAGTTCGCGGATTCGATCATCCAGTACATGGAAGCAGGTGCGGACGTGCAGCCCGCGGCCGAATCGTCTCACGCATAGACTTATGAATGCTGGACCTCGCTCAGGCAAAAGTTTGCGGCTGAAGTCTGTCTTGCTGATTGCGGCAATCAGCTTTGCTGCGCCCGCGTACACACAAAATCTCAAGGTCACTCTTCTGGGCACGGGCTATCCCCGTCCCGTGATGGAGCGCTTTGGCCCCAGCATCCTGGTGGAGACTGGAAAAGAAAAGTTGCTGTTTGACTGCGGCCGTGGCGCGACCCAACGTCTTTTTCAGCTCAAAGTCCCGTTTGCCGAAGTCACCGCCCTGTTTCTGACTCATCTGCATTCCGACCACATCGTTGGAGTTCCTGATTTCTACTTGACCGGCTGGATTTTTGGCAGGAGCACGCCTCTCCGCGTCTGGGGACCGGCGGGGACGGTGGAGATGATGTCGCATCTCGAACATGCCTATCAGTTCGACATCCACATCCGGCGCGATGTGGATGAAAAACTTCCCGCGCAGGGCGTGGTCGTCGTGGCAAAAGACATCGAGCAGGGCGTGGTCTACCAGAACGGCGATTTGAAGGTCACTGCCTTTACTGTCGACCACGCTCCGATCAAACCAGCCTTCGGCTACCGCGTCGATTACGCGGGGCACTCTGTGGTGCTTTCCGGAGATACCCGGTACAGCGAAAATCTGATCCGGTTCGCTCAGGGAGCAGATGTGTTGGTTCACGAGGTGCTGGATCCTGAATCCTATAAAGACAGCAACTCTCCCTTCAGCCCCGAGCAAAGGCAAAAAGTGATCAATCATCACACCACGCCGGAACAGGCGGGAACAGTTTTCAGCCAGGTGAAGCCGAAACTGGCGGTCTATTCGCATATCGTACCGTTCGACGCTCCGGACCTGATGGCTCACACTAGAAAAGCCTACACCGGACCGCTGGAAGTGGGCGAAGACCTGATGAGCATCGAAATCGGCGAGAAAATAGAGGTCCACCGCGCGCCGAAATAGCAGCTTGGTCGCAGGCAGAGGCTCGAGTCGAACACAATCTCCACAACCGCGTCGTCCTGAGGGACTTCAGTCCCGAAGAGCCTGCCCTGAGCGAAGTCGAAGGGATCTCGCGCGCACCGCACAGCTGCTGCGGCGAGGTGCATATCCGCTTCACGCCAGATCCTTCACGGCCTCAAGGCCGCTCAGGATGACGCCGCGTAAGAGCGCAGAAATTTCAAACTGAGCCACTAGCGGCCGCAACTGTACATTGACGCCGCCCACAGATTTTGAGTAACATCCTTTTTCTTCAAGGAATCCCGGGGGATGGCTAACCCAACACGGCGGATAGGTGTAGTGCTCTTTCAGCTCGGCGGCCCCGACACGCCGGAAGCGATTCAGCCCTTTCTTTTCAATTTGTTTTGCGATCCTGACATTATTGATTTTCCGTTTGCCCGCATTGGACGCAAGGCCTTGGCCAAACTGATCTCCACCACGCGGGCCAAGAAGGTGCAGCACCACTATTCGGCGATCGGCGGGGCTTCTCCGATCCGGCGTTTTACCGAGCAGCAGGCCCGCGCTCTGCAACGGAAACTTACCTTCGCTGGGATGGACGCACGCTGCTTCGTGGCCATGCGCTACTGGCACCCGTTCACGGCGAAGGCGGTTGAGCAGTTGCGCGCGGCTGGGTGTGACGAAGTCGTCCTGCTGCCTTTGTATCCTCAATATTCGAGTACCACTACCGGAAGCAGTCTCAACGAATGGCGGCGCCGGTTCGAGGACGACATCCCGGTGCATAGGGTCGAGACGTTCTATCACCACCCCCTCTATCTGAACGCCCTGGTGGAGAAAGTCGATGAAGCTCTGGTCCGGTTCCCGGAACCCGAGCGCGCGGAGATTGTTTTCAGCGCACACAGCGTGCCAGTGGCGGTGATCGAACAGGGTGATCCCTATCAACGCCAGATCGAGGAGACGGTTGAACTGGTGATGCAGCGCGGAGGTTGGCCGAACCGCTACCGGCTCTGCTATCAGAGCAAAGTAGGCGCCAGCAAGTGGCTGCAGCCGTCACTGCGGCGAACGATTCGTGATCTGGCGGCGGAGCGCGTGGAGGAAGTTTGCATCGTTCCCATAGCATTCGTCTCCGATCACGTGGAGACCTTGGGCGAGATCGATCACGAGGCGCGCGAGCAAGCCTCGGCACTCGGGATAAAACAGTTTGAGATGACGTCGGGCCTGAACGATTCGCCCACCTTCATTGCGGCACTGGCGGATTTGGTGGAGAACGCGCTAGGCATAGGTTTGGATCGGCAGGGCGATACCGATCGCCTAGTTGCTGCGGACTGAGCATGACCACGTAAGGCCGGGCGAAGCAAGATCGTGTGGCGCGGGCGCCCTCGCCCGCGTTTTTTTGACGTGTTAGTGGGCTGTACCATCGCACTCCGAGGGCAAGATGCCCTCGGGACAGCCGGCGAGACGCCGGCGCTACGAAGGTCGCAGCGGACCGAGCTGTGGATGGTAGTTAGGTTCGAGATCCTTAAGTTCTAAGGGGTGAAGGGACTGGATGGCAGACGAGTCCAAGACCGGAATTCTGGGGCGGCTACCGCCTTTGCCTCGACCGGCGCTCAACAACTCCGTGATTGGAATGGAGCAGGCGTACCGCCAGCGCAAAGGGTTGCCGCTGCTGACCGACGCCGACATCGAAGCCCTCAAGGCCGGCCAACCCATGCCGTGGGAAGTGGGCGGCGGCGGAGAGGCGGCGGCTCCGGCAGCTGCGTCAGCGCGTCCGGTGGCCGCACTTCCGGCCCCCGCAGCTCCGGCGGCGGCGGGAGGCATCAGCGAAGAGGTTGCCAAGTGGGTCGCCGAAGGAAGGAAGTGGAGCAAGTCCACCATCGCCGCCGAACAGGCCCGCCGTGGCCGCAAGGGCCTGCCCGCTCTAACTAACGCTGAAATGTCTGCCCTATTGGGCGAGACCTTGGAGACGAGCGCGCCACCCACGGTGGCGGCGCCCCCGGCCGCTACGTCGGTTGCGGCTGCTCCGGCAGTTCCCAGCGGCCCCATCAGTCCGGAAGTTGCCAAGTGGGTGGCGGAGGGAAAGAAGTGGAGCAAGTCGACCATTGCCGCCGAACAGGC
>JBGQIG010000284.1:0-4556 GCA_041498365.1 Terriglobia bacterium
CCAATGATTGTGATAGGCGAACTGGATTCCTGCTTTTTGGCTGGCTTCCCCGGCGCGATTGAAGGCTTCGGCGGCGCGCTTCCAGCCGTCGGGTTGTTTCCGAACGTCGTCGTCGATGTACGGGTTAACCAGGTACTTGTGACCTACCACGTGGGCCGCATCGAGGACGGACGGCCACTTATCTCCTAAGCTCTTGTACTCCACGTGCGCAGACGGGCCGGTGAGTCCGTGCCGGTCCAGCATGGCCCGCACTTCCTGCGGGGTGTGTTTATCATATCCGGCGAACTCGACTTCGCGGTAGCCTATCCCCGCAACCCGCGCGAGCTTGCCCTCGAAGTCCTCCTGCATCACGCTCCGAACGGTGTAGAGTTGCACGCCGACCTTGTCGATTTTGTGATCAGCGGCCGCCCACGCGAATTTGCGGGCTAAAACTGTGGCGGCAGTCATGGTACCCAGAAAGCTTCGTCGGTCCATAGTTAGATCTCTCCTCGCTTCATTTGTGCGACCGCGTAATCGCAGGCCCGCGCGGTCAGGGCCATGTAGGTAAGGGACGGGTTGACGCAGGCAGATGACGTCATGCACGCGCCATCGGTAACAAAAAGGTTGTTGGCGTCGTGCGCCTGATTATGCGCATTCAGGACAGAGGTCTTGGGATCGCGTCCCATTCGCGCCGTGCCCATTTCGTGGATGGTAAGCCCGGGAGCGTTGTCGTCGATGAAAGGCTCGATATCTTTCGCACCGGCGGCAGAAAGCATCTCCGCGGCTGTGATCGACATGTCCTTGAGCAGGGCACGCTCATTTTCCCGCCAGACGCAGCTGACCTTGAGCACAGGAACACCCCACGCGTCCACTTTCGTCTTGTCTATTTCGATAAAATTGTCGTGGTTGGGAAGACATTCTCCGAATCCGTGGAAGCTCATCCTCCACGGCCCGGGACGGCTGAGCGTATGTTTGAAGTTTGCCCCGAACCCGCGCATTTCCGTGCCTCGTTCCCACTTCGGCCGGCTGGCACTGCCCTGGAAACCGTACCCCCGAAGCACCAGCGGATGTTTTTGTTTCACGTTGCGAAAACGTGGAACGTAAATTCCATTGGGACGGTGTCCCAGTGAGATGTGATCCTCGTTCCCCGGAATGCGTCCGCTGGCTCCTCCACCCATGCAGTGGTCCATCAGGTTGCGTCCGAGTTCCCCGCTGGAATTGGCCAGCCCACTGGGAAATTCCGGCGTGGCGGAGTTAAGCAAAATGCGTGCCGACTCCATGGCCGAGGCGCACAGAAAGACAACCCGGCCGCGGAATTCGATAGTGTCACGAGTTTGCCCGTCGATCACCCGGACGCCGGTGACTCTCCTTTTTTTGGAATCGAACATCAAGCTGTGCACGACGCTGTGCGGGCGCACCGTAACCTTGCCCGTAGACAGCGCTGCCGGCAGAGTGGAGTTCAGGCTGCTGAAATAGGAGCGAGTGATGCAGCCGCGGGCGCAAGGTCCGCAATAGTGACAGGGGGCGCGGCCGCGATGGGGCTGGGTCAGGATCGCGGTTCGGCCGATGGTCATGAGCCGCTCGCCAGGAAAATACTTGGCGATCGCATCCTTGACCACTAATTCCGCGCAGTTCAGTTCCATGGGCGGCAAAAACTTGCCATCCGGCAGCTGCGGAAGTCCCTCGGCCTGGCCGGAGACGCCGACGAAATCTTCCACGTAGTCGTACCAGGGAGCAATATCCTTGTAGCGGATGGGCCAGTCCACGCCGATGCCCTCGCGTTCATTAGCCTCAAAATCGAGGTCACTCCAGCGGTACGATTGCCGTCCCCAAATGATTGAGCGGCCACCAACCTGGCGCCCACGAATCCACAAAAACGGCTTGCCGGGTTCCGTCGAATAGGGATTCTGTTTGTCGTTGACGAAGAACTTGCTGTTCCACTCGTCCATTCCGGTGCAGGTCAGCTGCACGTGCTGGTTTTCTTCCACGCGCTTGCGGTCGCTCATGCCACGGAAGCGCACTTCCCACTCGGGGACATGCTCGGCGTAGTCCTGGTCGGGATCGATCGGCCGTCCGGCTTCGAGCACCAGCGTTTCCAGTCCCTTTTCACCCAGCTCTTTCGCAGCCCAGCCTCCGGTAATCCCGGAACCCACGACGATCGCTTCATAAGTCTTGGTTGCCATCCCTATTTCGTGGCCCCCTCTTCCAGAGGAGCGCAACCGGCGTGACGTGACGGAATAATCTCCTCGTGCAGTTCCTGCTCGAACCCGATCTCGGACGTGTAATAGCCCACCAGGGTGAGCTGCTTGATCATGAAAAAGAAATTCTTTTCCGGCGGCCGATTGCGCCTCCGTCTCGTGTCCGGTTCGGCGCGCACGGCAGCCACCTCGTCATCCAACACGTGGAGAAGGTCGATCTGCAGCTTTTCCCCGCACTCCACGAAGTCCTTGCCAAACAGGTCGTGGGCGCGAGAGTCAACATCGGCCAGGCCGGTCAGGAAGGTTGATTTTTCCTCGTCGTCATACCACTCGGTGAGAATCAGATCGATGAATTCGTTCACCCGCGCTGCCTTGGCGCCTGGAGTATCGGTCTGCGGGATGATGATCTCGGCAATGGTTGTGACCGTCGTATTTTGATGGGGATTGAGAGTCTTCAGCACGGGCTGTGCAGGAAGCTGTCCATGCACCGCCTGAAACATGGAAAATGCGTCTCGTGACAGCAGCGGCAGGGCCGCAGCCGAGGCCAGGAGGCGTAAAGCTTCACGTCTTTGCATGCTTACTCCTGAAAAATGGCAGGCTTGGGCAGCTTACGCCGGAGCAGGAAGCAGGGTCAATGGCTACCAAGGTCGGTGGGGCCAGCAATCTGTCATCCCGAGCGCCGCTCGAACCGCGCTTGCCGCGGCTAGAGCAATGCGTCCTAAACTGACCTCGGACTTATCCGCTTATAGGGGGTCCCTCGGCTCCGCGCAGGATGACAGCACACGATAACGGCTAGCTCGTTCCCAGCAGTTCGCTCCTGACATTCTTCAGCACGTACAGGGCGCGCTCGACTCCCACCTCGCCGGAAAGAATGGGATCTTCATTCTCGACGCTGAGAATGCCCTGGTATCCGACTTCCATATAGGCGCGCACGATCTCCTTCCAGGTGCCAGCACTGTGCCCGTAGCCCACGGCGCGGAATGTCTCCGAGGCCTGCGAAAGTTCGTTCTTGTCGAAGGCAATGTTCAGGACCCCGTATCGGTCCACATTGCTCTTGTAGAAGGTGGTGTCTTTCATGTGCGCGTGGTAGATCGCGCCCTGCTTGCCCAGCATGTGGATGACTTCAATCGGGTCGCACTGCTGCCAGAAAAGATGGCTGAGATCGCAGTTGGCCCCGATCTCCTCGCCCACGGCCTCGCGCAGCCGCAACAGTGTCAGCGGGTTGTAGACCACAAAATTCGGATGCATCTCCAGGGCGATCTTGTGAATCCCGTGTTCACGCGCAAACTTGGCAGCTTCTTTCCAGTACGGGATCACTTTCTCTTTCCACTGCCAGTCGAGCATCTTGCCGTACTCCGGAGGCCAGCGGTAGGTGACCCAGTTGGGCATGGTATCCGTGGGACTGCCGCCGGGGCAGCCGGAGAAGCCCACAATCACGCTCACCCCCAGGCGCTCGGCCAGCAACACGGTGCGACGGAATGTCTCCGCATCCCGCTCCGCAATCTTTGGATCAGGAGAGACCGGATTCCCGTGGCAACTGAGCACCGCAACTTGGATGTTGTGATCTTCAAATTTTTTCTTCCAGACGCGCGCCTTGCCGGCGTCCTCGAGCAAATCCTTCACCGGACAATGGGTCGAATTGGGATAGCCACCCGCTCCAATCTCGACGGCCTCCACTCCCCAGGAGGCAAACTTTTCGATCATCTCGTCGAGCGACAGGTTGGGAAATGCCGGGTCGAAGACGCCGATTGGAAGCTTGCGCTGAGCGCCCGGCGCCAGTGGTCTCTCGCCAGATCCGGATGTCTCGCTACCTGCAACCGCAGAGGCGGCTCGCGGCGCTGCGAGTGCCGCAGCCAGGAAGCCGGTTGTGGTCAGGAAATTTCTTCGGCTACGGGAGTGGGGTACGGACCGCTGATCCATGGAGTATCCCCCGGGGAAATTGTGTTGTCAGTTCCGCAAGAGCGGACTTGTGCTGCGCCAGCATTATACGCATCCAGCACAGCGCCGATTACAGAAACATAAGGTGCTCTGGAATTAACTCCCAACAATCGGTTGTCCCGAGCGCAGCCTCGAGCCGCGCTTGCGCGGTGAGAGCAAGCCGAGGGCCCTACCTCGCCATGAACTCATCAGCCTGCAGGGATCCCCTCGACTTCGCTCGGGGCAGGCTCTTCGACTACGTAGCTGCTGCGCGAGGCGAGCAGCTACGCCGCTCGGGATGACAGAGTGCACCGGTTGACAAGAACGTAGGCTTTCCAACATGCTTTTGTGCCCGATGAGAAAGCCGCGGACAGTCACGCGTACAGTTGTGGTCATGAGCCCTTCGGCTCGTATCGGCCTGCTAAGCCCAAAACGGCAGCAGATCATTCGCCCTGCCTTCGA
>JBGQIG010000285.1:0-4527 GCA_041498365.1 Terriglobia bacterium
GACCCTTCCCAGAGAACCGGTTCGGTTGTCGTGTACCACAATTCGTAGCTGGTACCGTTCTGGGCCCAGATTCAAGAAAGTATGAAAGGGAAGGCCCTGCCGGCGTAGATGACGGCGGCAACGATGGAAGATCTTTCCGGCTGGGAAGTGCGTCCGGACTCTCCGCGGAAAAGACGGAAAGGAGTTGCGGCTTCCCGTCTTCAAGCAGAGAAAAATCTTTCGCCGTCAGGCCGGTGACGGGGCGGCCGGCCTTGTCCGTGACGATGACGTCAAGCACGACCAGCCTGGATGCGGCTCGAATAGTCGGGCCCGGAATATCCGGTTCGGCTTCCTGGGCAAAAACGCAAGTCGCCGAGCACAGGACCGCAATCAAGAACAACTTTCGCACGGGGTCCGCGCTTTCTGGGCTGACAGTATAGTAGGACGAAGGATGTCTGCCGCTGAATTATTCACGGAAGTGGATCAGCAACTCAGCGAACTTCGGCCAGTTGAGTGCGCAGTTTATGAGTGGCGCGGAACAGAGTGTTCTTGATGGTGCCTTCAGTCGTATTCAGCATTCCGGCAACGTTGCGCAGTTTCATGCCGTGGTAGTGCTTGAGTTCGAAGACGATTCGTTCGCGGGGCGAGAGTTGGCCGAGGGCACGACCGATGCGTTGCTGCAGTTCGCGGCCGGCGAAGCTACGCTCCGGGCTGGCTCCCGGCCGCCGATCCGGCATCCGGTCGAGCATGTCTTCCGCCTCACCGTCCGGAGACGTCTTGGCAGTCAGGTCCCTGCCTCGCGAATTCTTCTTGCGCAAATGATCCAAACAGAGATTGGTGACGATGCGATAGATCCAGGTGTAGAAGGAGCACTCGAAACGGAAACGCGCCAGATTGACGTAGGCCCGCAGAAACGCTTCCTGATAAATGTCCTGACCATCTTCCGGCGAACCGGTGAGGTGGACAGCCAGGCGTAGAACTGGACGATCGTACTGGCGCACCAGCTCTTCGAAAGCGGCGGTGTTTCCCTGCTGAGCTTCGCGGATAAGCATGGAGTCGTCCACACGGTTGGGCCGCGCCTCCCCGTTGCCATGGTTCATGGGAGCGAGGGCAGCGGGGTTCAGGTAGGGTGTTCCACGAATTTTGCTGATTTCAGACACGCGCATCTCCATTTGCTGGTCCGTTTTACCCGTCCGTTCACCCGACGAATTTGTAGCCCGTACCGTGTACCGTGAGTATGAAACGCGGCTCCTCCGGCCGGGGTTCAACTTTCTGCCGCAACCGGACGATGTGTGCATCCACTGTTCGCGTGGTGGGAAAGCGGTCATAGCCCCACACGTCCTCCAGCAGTCGATCCCGGCTCAAGGTCTCGCCCGGGTGACACAAGAAATACTTCAGCAGGTCAAATTCTTTGGACGAAAAATCGAGCGACTTGCCACTCCGCGAAACCTGGCAGCTGCGCAGATCCACCTCAACCTCGCCAAAGGTGTACCGCTCCTGCTCTTTGGGGACGGTTTTGGCGCGGCGCAGCACGGCTTTGACCCGGGCCAGCAACTCGCGGATAGAAAACGGCTTGGTGACATAGTCATCCGCACCGAGTTCCAGGCCAACCACTTTGTCTACTTCCTGGCCGCGCGCCGTGAGCATGATGATGGGCACCGAAGGCCGCTTGGCTTTCAATTGTTTGCAGACGTCGAGGCCGCTCATGCGGGGCATCATGACGTCGAGGATGACGATGTCCGGAGCCTCGTTCAGGGCCCGTTCCAGGCCGGCAACGCCATCGAAAGCGGTGATGACGTCGTATCCCTCGAATTCGAAGTTGTCACGTAAGCCCGCTACCATGTTGGGTTCGTCTTCGACAATCAGGATTCTGGTCATGGTCGCAATCCTTGCCACTGCCGGCTGCCGAACTTTGCTGTCCCTACGCGGTACTCGCCGGGCCTTGAGCCGCTTTTACCGGAAGAACGATGGTGAACTTGCTGCCCTGGCCGGGCGCGCTGTCTACCGACACTTCGCCGCCATGAGCCTGCACGATGTGACGCACCAGGGAAAGGCCCAAGCCGCTTCCCTTGGTGTTATGGACCAGCGGATCACCCACGCGATAGAATTTCTCGAAAATCTTCTGTTGTTCCTGATGAGGTATCCCGATACCCTGGTCCACCACTTCCAGTTTCACCGACCCGTTGTCGCGATAAAGATTCACGCTGATAAACTTTCTGTCCTGCGAGTACTTGAGAGCGTTGTTGACCAGGTTCAACAGCGAGCGGGCCATGGCCTCGCGGTCCACGCGCAGCGGCGGCACCTCGTCAATTTTCTCTTCGAACTGGAACCCGTTCTGCTCGATCTGGTAGCGATAAGAGTCGAGCGTGTTGTGCACCAGCTCGCGCAAATCCGTCTCGCGGAAGTCGTATTCCTTGCGGCCGGCCTCGATGCGCGAAAAATCGAGAATGTTGTTGATCAGCGCGGTCAGGCGTTCGCTCTCTTTGCGGATAATGCAGTAGTACTCCTGATACTTCTCCGGGCTAGTGAGCCGGCCCATTTCGAGCGTTTCGGCGTACAGCCGGATCAATGAAAGGGGCGTGCGCAGTTCGTGCGAAACGTTGGAAACGAAATCAGACTTCAGGCGCGCCAGCGCCATTTCCTTGGTGACGTTGCGATAGGTCAGCGCGATTCCGCCAGCCAGCACCAGTGAAAGCGCGCCCAGAGTGAGTAGACTCATGCGCGCAAAGCGCTCGCCGATTGCCGCCAGCGTGGTCCCCCGCAGCTTGATGGCCAGGGTCAATCCTGGGAATGCGCCTTCGAGGTTGCGCTCTACTTCAGGCGCTCCGCCATCCCACCCGCTGGACTGGGCCAGCGCAGGCGACTCATACTTTCCCCGCAGCATCATGACGGCGTGGTTCTTGTCGGTTTGCGCATCAGTCACGTTGCGATTGATCACGTCGTCCAGCATCTCCGGGAAAAACTTGTCTCGCAGAAATTCAGCGTCGAATGCCACGCCCGCGATCGCGAGCGAGTTCTTCTTGTGATCTTTTACGAGAAACATGCCGATGGATTGATATAGCTTCTTGTCGCCACGCGCCACCCACTCAGGGTCGAAGTAGTAAGGTGACCCTTTTTTCTCGCTGTGCGCCAGCTTATCCGACATTCCCCTGAACTCAATCTTCAGCCAGCCGCCGAACATCTTGTCGATATAGTCAGCCTCGTTGCGGAAGGCTTCGTCGTTCCTCAGCCGGTCACCCTGAGACCGCATCACCATGCCACTCTCTGGCGAAAAGAGGAATATGTGTGCCACGTAGGGATGCGCAGCCAGGATCTTGTCCAGAGCCGGGGCGCAGGATTCGCTGGGCTCCGGAAGGTCAGCGCGCACGTCTTCGATCAGTTCGTAAGCCTTGTGATTGATCTGTTTTTCCGAAATGGCCAGCACCTGGCTGTATTCACGCTGGATCGCAGCCTCTACCGCGTGGTCACGCTGAATGTGCCTCACGTGCCACGCGCTCAGGATCACCAGGACCGCCGCGGGCAAGATGACGGCGAGCTCCAGGGTCAGGAGCAGCCGGGTGCGCTCGTTTCGCGGTTTCGTCTTCATTCTGGATTCCTGATCGCGGGCTGATACTCGCTGGAAATCAGCCCGCAGTCAACATAGTCAAACCCGACAGGGCTGGTGTCAATTGGGGGTAAAAATACGTAAAAAGTTGTGAACTGGTTGACTCGGCGGGTGCGGGATCTGGTTCTTCTACGCGATGTTTTTGAGGAGACTGAGACAAAGAGCTAACCGCAAAGAGCGCAAAGGAAGACGCAAAGGGCGCAAAGAAAGGCGCTGAGATTGCTGGGCTGCGATCCCCGGCTAGGGCAGTCTGAAATCAACCGTCACGAGAGTCTCGGCTTCGACGGCGCGGCCGTTTATCAGGTAGGGCTGATAACGCCACTGCTTCACCGCCTTGTAGGCAGCCTGTCCCAGGAGGAATGAGCCGCGAATCAATTTAAGATCCCGAATAGTGCCGTCGCGGCCAATCCATGCCTGCAATACAACCGGCCCTTGCAATCGCGCCCGGATGGCTTGTTCCGGGTAGCTGGGCAGAACCTGCTGCATCAGCATCCTGCGAGAAAGGTCCTCGGACAGCGCCACTGGCTCCAGGGCGGCGAGAAGCGAAGGTGTGATGCGTGCCGCCACACTGCGCATGGTTGCGGTTTGAACCGGCATCTTCAGGCTTTCGGGAATGCGGACCGCGGTTGCGGCCACGGGCTGCGGCTGGCTCGGCGGCTGCGCTTCGATATGAAGCGGCTGGGTCCGCCGAGTCCCCAAGGCAGCAGCGTCGGTCTGAAATGGATCCCTGACTGGAGTCACCCGTATGCGCGAAACGCCGCGATCGGAACGTTCTGGCTCAGGGCTTTCGTTTTCGGACATCTGGACTTCCGGCGCAAACGCCTTGACGTCATCGGGCGGACGCAACCAGGCTTGGGTGCGCTCCAGGACGCGCCCACAGATTTTGGCCACTGAAGTCGTACCCTCGCCGCGCAATGGTTCGCTGAATACATAACCTACGGAAA
>JBGQIG010000286.1:0-4520 GCA_041498365.1 Terriglobia bacterium
CCGCCTTCTTCCAGAAGAAATCCAAGATGTCCCACTCCGACCGTGTCCAGGCCTACTCCTCGGCGCTGGAGCGTTTGCACGCGCAGTCTCCCGGCGACGTGGAAATCAGCTCCTTCTACGCGCTCTCCCTGATCTCACTCGCCGAAGAGGATGTGGACAACAGCGCAAATCGGAAGAAGGCCATCTCCATTCTCGATCCGCTGCTCCAGTCGCGCCCAGATCACCCAGGCGTCGCGCACTACTTGATCCACGCGGCAGACAAGCCGGAATTTGCCTCGCAAGGCCTCGAAGCCGCACGCCGCTACGCGGCCATCGCTCCGGACTCCGCCCACGCGTTGCACATGCCTTCCCACATCTTCGTCCGTCTAGGGCTCTGGCAGGATTCCATCACTTCCAATATCGCCGCGAACGCTTCGGGAGCTCATGCCGCGGAAATGCACATGGCCGAATCTCACTATCAAACCCACGCCATGGATTTCCTGAGCTACTCCTACCTTCAGAGCGGCCAGGAAGCCAAAGCTCGCGAAGTCATCGAGCATACCAGCCAGATCGTCGGCGCGAGCGAGGAAAGAAAGGCCGACGATCGCGCCTATCTTGCGGCGCGGACTGCCCTCGAATTGCACCGCTGGAAAGAAGCCGCCACTTTGCCGATCCCTGCGCTCCGCAAAAACTGGCAGGACACAACCTTCTGGGCCCGCGCCATCGGGGCCGTGCGTAGCGGTGACGTAGCCGGGGCGGAAGCTGCCGTAAAGGAACTCACGCAGCTGGTTGCCGATCGCGAAAAGCGCGCGCGGAAGAGTGGTTATGCCGTTTCGAATGAAAAGGCCTCCGACCTCCGCGAAGCGGAAGCCTGGCTGGCCTTCGCGAAAGGAAAATCCGACGAAGCTCTTCAGGAATTGCGCGCCGCCGCCGACCGCCAAGATAAAGATGGCGGCGAATCCGTCGGCGTCCCCGCGCGCGAAATGCTCGCGGACATGCTCCTGGAACTAAAGCGCCCCACCGAAGCCCTCGCCGAATACAAGACCGACATCAAGAATTCGCCGAATCGCTTCGATGCTCTTCTCGGTGCCGCCCGCGCGGCTCAGGCTGCCGGAGACGCCACCGTGGCGCAATCGTTCTACGCCCAGCTGGCCTCCATCTGTTCGCCGGGCGCCGATCGCCCGGAACTGGCGGAAGCGAGAACCTACCTCGCGCAGAAATAGCGAGTGACTCCTAGTTTCGCGCCCTCTGTGCAGGGATGATGTGGCTCGCCCTGGAGATTCATCACCACGCCTCGCGCTCATCCTGCGCGGTTGTGCTTGGAGTTACAACGTCCCCGGCGGAAATGTCGCAGAAGCTTGCGGAAGCTCCTAGGAACGGCTCAGTCCACGAAATCGATCATGGCCCCGTCTCGCCGGTCCAGGAACCCGGCGAACTGTCCGAAATTTGGCGCGGTCACGTTGTTGTACACGGCGTTAAAATTGCCGTGATTGGTGACATTTAGCGAGTAGAAACCGAGGCGAATGTGATGACCTTTGCCATGTTCGGAACCGAGAAAAGGAATGCGGAATTCACGATAAAACTTCACGTCTAACGAGAAAAAGGTAGCGAAGCGCTGCCCATTGGGTGTGCCCACATAGTTCTGCTGGACATCGACGTTTGAGTAGGGGTAACCGCTGTGCATGTCGACAATGGGGCTAAACTTGAAGCCCCTCGGCAAAGAAAAAATTCCCCAGGTAACAACGCGGTTGGGGACGTCGTAGGGCAGGATGCCGTACAGGTTCGGCCGAATGACGGGCTCTGCGAAAGGAATGAGCACACTGGAGAGATTATTCAAATCTCCCCGTGTGCGGCTCCTGATGTAGGATGCGTTCACCTCATTGTGTTCGTGTATGGCGAAGCGCACGGTGGTTTCCAGTTCGCGATAGTGCGACGACCCGGTGTTTGTGAGCCCCAGGAAGGATTCCGCGCCCGGCACCGCCGTAAATGGGTTGGCCACGAATAGGTAAGTCGTGTGGCTGTCAATGTAACTGAGCCGCAAGAGGACGTTTTTCCGCAGCTCGCGATCCACTTCGGCGTTCCAGGTGAGATTTCGGGGGGTCGTGCCAGGCTGGCTCGGCAGGGCGCCTGCGGACAGCGGATTCAAATCTCCAACGTACGCATTGGTGTAGGCAACGGGAAGCCCGGTGGGCTGACCGGTCAGATCGAACTGGCTGACGACGCGAGTGGGGTTCGCCGCAAAGTCTGCCGCCAGGAGAGGCAACACGCTGTAGAACAAGCCCATTCCCGTTCGAAAGACGGTCTTGCCTTCATCACCGGGCGAGAAAGCGATGCCAGCGCGCGGAGCGAAGGCCGCGGACCAACCGTTCGTTTCGCTTGACAAGCGTGCGCCCCAATCCAGCGCCCAGTGGGAGTCCAGAACCCAATGGTCTTGAAAGAACTCGGCGACCGCCGTATCCGAAGCGTTCTGCAGCGGTGCTCCCTGAAAATTGGTCTCTTCGGCTAGCGATCCGTCCTGGCGAAGGAGCTGCACAGGATCTGAGGTGCTGGTACCGGTGTAGGAGCGATGGTCCAGATCCACGCCGACATGGATCTCATGGCGCCCGAGCCAGTATTTCTCGGCGAATTGGTAAGAGGGTATCAGTTGGAACTCCTTACCTCTCCGGGACCACTGATTGAAGAAGTTCCCGCCCCATCCCTCCGGCGTAATCAGCATGTCAGCGAATCCCTGGCCATGGGCATTGCTGTCGAACCGCGTGTATTGCGCAACAACACCGAAGATCGCGCCGGAGTCGGACTGGTACTTGTCGGACAGGCCAACGGCGACACCCTTTTGATTCAAGTCGTTCGACGCGGGCTCTGGTACGAGAGCATTGATATCGGCATGCTGCTGCCGAAGGGGAAAAGCATTCACCGTGACGGTCAGGATATGTTTCGGTGAAAGAATCGCCTCCAAAGTAGTAAACGAATTAAAGCCCTGCTTCTTACTGATATCGTCTGGCCACGGCAGCCCGCGCACCGTCTTCTTTTTCATCTCGTACTGGAAAACTTCCGAAAAGAAAAGTTTGCGGCTGAGCAGCGGTCCGCCAAAGTCCACGCCGGGAGTTGCCTCCGAGAGCCCAATCATCGATCCGTTTTTTCCAAGAACCGAGGGAACAATGTTTTTAAGCCTGTAGTTCCATTCGGCTTGAGGCGGTTTGGTTTCAACGGTTGTCAGTCCGCCGGAGAAGCTCCCCAGTCCCGCGTTATAGGGCGTCTTGTAGACCGCGAACGACTCCACGGCATCCGTGGGCACGGGGATCGAGAAACTTCCGCTCACCGGGTCCGCGGTCCGCGCGGAATTCACGAGCATCAAGCTCTGGTTTTCATCCGCTCCTTTGAAGTTCAGTTTTCCATCCTGCGTTCGGACCACACCGGGAGTCACCGGGAGCACTTCGCGGATCTTTTCCTGTGCCGTGGGAAGAGCAACGAGCTCGCGCTGAGTGACAGTCTCGGTGGGCGCCGAAGCCGTCTCCGTTGCAATGGCCTGAGTTTCTTCCTTAACCTCAACCTTTTCGGTGACGGTCTGGAGCTCCACCTTGATGTCCAGGGCGGCCACCTGTCCGGGATTGAGGCTGATCGACTTTGTGAAGGACTTGAATCCCGGCTGGCTGATGGAAATCGTATAGCTTCCAGGCTTGAGGTTCTTGAATTCATAGCGCCCCGCATCATCTGTGTCCGCGGTCAGAGGGCTGCCATCGGGAGGTTCCGGGGTCAGATTCACGGTAATGCCTGCCAGTCCGGTCGAGGGGTTCTCTTGCGTGGTGCTAAGGGTCCCGTGGATGGACCCCAGGCGCGGTTTCTCGTTGCTGGTCTGGGTCGCCTGCCCAAACGCCGGAAATGTCGCAGCCAAGATCGCGCAGGCGGCAGTCGCCTGCCGCAACCAACCCCATGCCCAGCGATGCGATGGAGTGCTCGCGAGGTCAATGGGCGCGGTCTGGCGAATTGCTGGTCGTAATAAGCTCATGGTTTGGTCTAGCCAAAGGCTAATTACTAATTATCTCGCGACTAGGTCGGCCGGTCTGAGGACTTTCACAGCCCCCCTTGTCCAGGCAGTGAACATACCCGCCGATGTCGATCGAAACCCTGAAATAGGAGTACCGCGCCCACTCAGCCCGGCACTCCGTGAGTCGCATTTCTACGGGGTCGCCCAAGGGCTTTCTCCTCGTAGAGACGCCCTGCGTTCTCATACAGTTGCGACAGCACGGATCCAAGCCGATCGATATCCTGCGTCAGGATGGCCTCAAAGAATTGCTCGCGAAGGTCTTCAAAAATCGCCCTTAATCGCGGTGCCATCCGGCGGCCTCGGCTTGTCGCTTTGAGAATAAGCAGCCGGTGATCGTCCGGATTGCAGCTGCGCGTAAGAAATCGGCCGGCCTCGAGGCGGCTGACGAAACGCGTAATCTTCCCTTTGTCTCTTCCCATCGCCTGGGCAAGCTTTCCAGCCGAAGTCTCCCCTGCCTCTACACACCGGACCAGGACCGCCGCTTCTTGCGCAGTGA
>JBGQIG010000287.1:0-4506 GCA_041498365.1 Terriglobia bacterium
CCGCTCGGCACGGTGCAATCACTCCTCGGGCACGCTTCTCCGGAGATCACCCGAGGGATCTATTTGCATTCGTTGCCAGCAGGGGCAAGAGAAGCGGTCCAGAAGGTGGAGAATTTGCTAACTGGACCCAAACGGACCCAAATTGAGGAAATCCAAGATTTGGGATCGTCGCTAATTCAATGAGCTGCTTGGGAAAAATTGGTCGGGGCGAGAGGATTTGAACCTCCGACCCCCTGGTCCCGAACCAGGTGCTCTACCAGGCTGAGCCACGCCCCGACAAGATCGGACTGAGACGATCATCGGAACAACGCGGGCCGAAGAAAAACGAGCCCAATCGTTTAATTCCTCTAAAAGTATAGCATTCGACGGTGGTTCGCGAATCGGTCCTTGCGCTGCGTGGACACTTCGCCGTCGACGTCTACAGGCCCCTGGTGGAAGTCCGATTTGAAAGTTCTCCTATAGAATGATGCTTCGCCAGCTGGCATCGTCATTCCATGATCGCGTTGACTGCCACAACCTTGTTTACGCCTTTGCAGCAGATCGAGCAGCCGCTGCTGCTGGTGGAGGACGGAGTCATCGTCGAAGTTACGTCGTGCGACCGCCGGGAACTTCCCAAGAATTGCCGTCAAGTGGATTTTCGTGACGGCGTACTGGCGCCTGGATTTATTGATATTCACATTCACGGCGGCGCCGGGCATGATGTGATGGAGGCCGGCGCGGGCGCGCTGCCGCCAGTGGAGCGACTGCTCGCCTCCCACGGGGTAAGCAGTTATTTTCCGACCACGGTCACGGCTCCACTGGAGGCCACGCTTTCTGCTTTGGCGCGCCTGGCTGACGCTATTGAGGCCGCTGACCAGGATCCACACTCGAGCGAACTTCGGGCGCGGCCGTTGGGAATTCATCTCGAGGGTCCGTTCATCAGCCACAGCCGTCGTGGCGTTCACCCTCCGGAAAGCCTGTTAACTCCATCTCTCGCTGCGTTTGATCGATTCTGGCAGGCAGCGCGCGGTCACATTGGGGTGATGACGATCGCGCCGGAATTGCCCGGGGCAACGGAAGTCATAGCGGAAGCGGCAAAGCGTGGGGTTTGTGTGAGCCTGGGCCACTCCGATGCCGACCTGAATTCCGCTCGCGCCGGGGTAGCGGCGGGCGCTCGCCATGCCACCCACACATTTAATGCCATGCGGCCGCTTGATCATCGCGATCCCGGTATTCTCGGCGAAGTGCTAACCGACTCACGGCTCTCCGCGGATATCATTGCGGACGGCATTCATGTGGATCCCGCCATGGTTCAGTTATTCCTGAAGGCCAAGGGACGGGACGGCGCCGTCCTGATCACCGATGCCATCTCCGCCACTGGCATGCCCGACGGCCGTTATCGACTGGGCTCGTTCGACGTGGACGTGAAAGATGGCAGGTGCCTCGCCGGCGGAAAATTGGCGGGTAGTGTCCTGACCATGGACGGTGCGGTTCGTAACGTCATGCAGTTTGCGCAATGGGACTTGCAACAGGCGCTGCCTCTCGCGACCCTGAACCCGGCCCGGGCCGCTGGTCTGGAGAACCTTGGTTTGCTTCAGCCGGGTGCCCCCGCCGATCTTGTGGTATTGAGCCCGAACGGCGAAGTAAGAAATACAATTATCCGAGGATCCGGTATCTGAGAGCGCCCGCGCAGTTTCAGGAGAACGGAATGGCTGACAAAGGGGGATTTCCCCATTACATGCTCAAGGAAATCTTCGAGCAGCCGCAGGGCTTGCGCGACACGATCGTGCCCCGGGTCTCGCTTGAAGAGGGGGTGGTGCGGCTGGACGAAGTCCGCATCAGCACGGATGAACTCAGGGCGTTGCGCCGTATCAATATTGTGGCCTCGGGCACGAGCCGGCACGCAGGCATGGCCGGCCAGTACATGATTCAGGAACTGGTCAACATCCCGGTGGACGTGGACTACGCCAGCGAGTTCGAATATCGCAATCCCCTGATCGGACCCGGTGAACTCACGATTGTGATTACGCAGTCCGGCGAGACCGCCGACACAACCGCCGCCCAGCGCGAAGCCAAAGCCAAAGGATCACGCACCATCGCCATCTCGAACGTCGTGGATTCCACCATCGCGCGGGAAGCGGATGGCGTGCTCTACACCCACGCCGGGCCGGAGATCAGCATTGCCTCTACCAAGGCCTTCACGGCGCAGATGGCCGTGCTCTATCTGTTCGCCCTCTATCTGGGACAGGTGCGGGGCAAGTTTGCCAAGGAGCAGCGGCGCCAATACATCCGCGAATTGCTCGATTTGCCGCGCAAACTGGAAGTCCTGCTGAAGTCTGCGCCTTCGTCCTGCGAGCTGCTGGCCGAAAAATATTACAAGGTGCAGGACTTTCTCTTTTTGGGCCGCGCCATTCATTACCCGGTCGCCATGGACGGCGCGCTGAAGCTGAAGGAAGTTTCTTATATACATGCCGAGGGCTATCCTACGGGCGAAACCAAGCACGGTCCGAACGCGATGATTGACGAGAACCTGCCGGTGGTGATCATCGCGACCTGCGACCGCGACGACTCCGGATCGGTTCTGCGTTACGAAAAGAATCTCGCCAACATCAGGGGATTCAAGCAGCAGTCGGCACGCGTGATCGCGATCGCCTCGGAAGGCGATGAAGAGCTTTCCCGCCTGGCTGACCACACGATTTTTGTTCCCCAGGCGCCCGAACTGCTGCTGCCGCTTCTGGAGATTGTGCCTCTGCAGCTGTTTGCCTACTACATGACAGTGAAGAAAGGCCTGGATGTGGATCGGCCGAGAAATCTGGTGAAGTCAGTGACGCTGGAATAGGGGTGGCCTGTCGTGCGAGGCTATTTGATGAATGGCCGTCTGGATAGTTGGTGTAGACGTGATTTCGCTAACTGACGCCGACCCTCACGGTCATACCGTGCCGAGGCAAAAGTGACTATAGCTTCTCTTGGATGAAGCGGGAACTGAGGTGGACATCGACTTGTACCAAAGGTGAGTCGCCGATCGCCTTGAAGCTGTGGATCTCGCCAGCCTTGATGACAAAGATGTCGCCGACACCGCCCTCGAAGGTCTTGCCGTTCACCGTCCATGCTCCTCGGCCTTCGCGGATGAATTGGATTTCGTCATAAGGATGCCGATGCGGACCCGGCCCGGAACCGGGCTTCCCATGGAACAGGAACACCGAAACACCAGTATTGCCCTGCTCAGCTCCGACAAACTCATGCGAGCTACCGACAAAAGGCAAGTCCTCCTGGCGCACGTGATGCATCCTCATCATCCTCCTGGCAGGATTGGATGACTGGGACTGTTGTCACGCTGCAGGAATGCCAACAATCAATCCGGCCTTATCCTAAAAAAGCTTCGAGCTTCTCTCCTGACCGGACTTCGAGGCCTGGGATCCAGGGCATGCCCAGTCCAGCCAATGAGTGCTATCGCCTGATTACGCCAATTATCAGGAGATGAAGCCGCTCGAGCCACCTTTGCTCTTGTCGGAACTCTTTGACAACCTCCGCCGTATCTCAGACTAAACTCTCACAAGCGAGGACACATGACCTCCACCAAGAACCCCGGCAGATTCGCAGGCTTGCTATATGTACTCTTCTCATTACCTGGCTTCTTCGCCATCATCTATGTTCCAAGCAAGCTGATCGTGTATGGAAATGCAACGGCAACCGCCCACAACATGGCGGCCTCCGAGACGCTGTTTCGTCTCGGCATCGTTGCCGAACTGATCTGCCAGGCCGGTTTTATCTTCGTGGCCCTGGCTTTGTACGACCTGCTCCAAGGGGTCAACCGACGGCACGCCTCGCTCTGGGTGATATTGGTTGTGGCCGCTATCCCGATAGCGTTTCTGAATGAGCTGAACTCGATCGCTGCCCTCGTCCTCGTGCGTGGAGCTGATTTCCTATTCATATTTGAAAAGCCGCAGCGGGATGCTCTGGCTATGTTGTTCCTCAGTCTGCATAACGCGGGACTTGGTGTCGTCGAAATACTTTGGGGTCTTGCTTTCTTCCCCCTCGGCCTGCTTGTGTACAGGTCGCGATTCCTGCCGCGGTTCCTAGGCGTCTGGCTCGCCATTGACGGCTTCGCCTATGTGATCATGAGCCTTACGAGCGTACTGTTGCCGCAATATCAGGACAAGGTGTATACCTACTCCCAGCCCGCCTTCTTCGGGGAGGTTGCGTTCATGGCTTGGCTTCTGATCAAGGGCGCAAACCCAAAGCCATTGGCGGGTTCAGCCCCCACGATGGCGGTTGGTTAGGCACACTCCTGGCCTTTGGCAAGTTCGGGGCTAAACATCACGTGAAGCTGCTCGCCGTGCGCACCACAGCCAGGCATGCCATAGCTGGCGTTAAATGACCGGGAAGTCGGTTTGGTGGTGTAAACGCTGTTTACAACAATTACCTCCTGATAGGCCGTCATCCGATCCGAATTGCGAATTGGACTCCAATCCCTGGCAGCCACTTCGCGACCAGCGGGACGTATAATTGCGGCCAAAAAATTGATAC